>DUTZ01000005.1 GCA_012841845.1 Actinomycetales bacterium
TCCGTACGTCACCGGTCCGCTGCTCAGGCCGGTCACGCCGGGTAAGGGCCGCTACGCCAAGGCGCTCATGGGCCTGACCCTGGGGGCGGCGGCCGTGACGACCGTCGGGGACGTCATCCGGCGCGCCCGCACCACCGGCCTGCTCGAAGCGGGAACCTTGCCGTCGTCACCCTCCGGTGCCGCCCCGGGCCCCACCGGTGGTGACGACGACGAGGCCGGCCCACCGCTCCCGCCCGCGCTGCAGCGGATCACCGGGGGTTCCGCGGTGACGGCGATGACCTCGGCCGTCGTCACCGTGGCGACCCTATGGTCCGCGGAGACGGCCGCTGCCCGGTTGTTCCGTCGCACCCCGCTGGACCTGGGTTCCGGGCCGCTGGCGTACGCGGCGGCGATCCTCGGCTGGGACTTCCTCTACTACTGGAACCACCGGCTGAGCCACGAGAGCCGCTGGCTGTGGGCCACGCACGTCGTGCACCACTCGAGCGAGCGCTACAACCTCTCGACCGCGCTGCGGCAGCCGGTGGCCGAGGCGCTGACGATCTACGTGCCCTACGGTCTGCTCTCGCTGCTGGGCGTGCGGCCGGCGCTGGTCATGGACGCCCGCGCGCTCAACCTGATCTACCAGTTCTGGATCCACACCGAGGTGATCCGCTCCATCGGCCCGCTGGAGGCGGTGTTCAACTCGCCGTCGCACCACCGCGCCCACCACGGCAGCAACAGTCGCTACCTCGACCGCAACCACGGCAGCATCCTCATCGTGTGGGACAAGCTCTTCGGCACCTTCGAGCCCGAGGGGGAGCCGGTCGTCTACGGGCTCACGCGCAACATCGAGACGGTCAACCCGGCGCGGATAGCCACCCACGAGTGGGCCGCGATCGCGCGCGATGTGTTCCGGTCGCGGACCTGGGGCGACCGGGTGAGCTACCTCGTGCGCGGGCCCGGCTGGGCCGGGGCGCGGGAGGGGTAGGGATATCGCCTCCCGGCCGGCACCCCGAAGGCGAGATTCAGGCCGCCAACCGGCCTGGACACGCTCGGTAAGGTGAGGCCATGGCCAGGGCGTCGCGCACTTCGGCATACGACCTGCCCCAGGAGCAGGCTGTGCTTGAGGTGCTGCGGGAATTCGGTGTGAGGCGCGCCCAGCTCTTCGGAAGCGCGGCTCGCGGCGAGCTCACACCGACCAGCCACATCGACCTGCTGGTCGACCTGGACGGCCCTGTCGACTACGGGGTCATATTCCGTCTGACAGAGGCGCTCGAGCAGGCGGTGGGCCGTCGTGTCGACGTTCTCACGTCGATCAAGCCGGTCTTCCGGCCGTTCATCGAGTCCGAACTCGTCGAGCTCCCGCTGTGAAGTCTCCCGACCCGTACCTGAAAATGGTGGTGCAAGCGGCTGATCGCGTCCGGAGCTATGTGCCGTCTTCTGCTGCTGGCATCGACTGATCGGTCTGAGAAATGTGATCTCCCACGGCTATGCCGACATCGATATGGCGGTTGTGTGGACGATCGTCGACCAGCACCTCGACCCGCTGGTGGCAGAACTCGAGGCGCTCCTGTCGAGACACTGATGCTTCCTCGCACCCTGGCCGCGCACACTGGAGCATTGGCTGAATCAGCTGGTCCGCGGGGTCGGTGCTCTCTCGGAATGCGTAGCATCGGGGTCCCGACGCCCACCCGCGAGGAGCCCCTCACGTGAAGCTGTCCATCGTCGAGCTCGGCACGGTCGCTCCCGGCACCACCGAGAAGGACGCGCTCGCCGACGCGTTGGAGAACACCCGCCGTGCCGAACGTCTGGGGTACCACCGGGTCTGGTTCGCCGAACACCACCTGAGCCGCTCCGGCGCCTCGCATCACCCCGAGCTGCTCATCGCCGCGGCGTCGGCCGTCACCTCCCGGATCCGGCTGGGGTCCGGTGCGGTGCTGATGAACCACTACAGCCCGTTCATGGTCGCCGAGAAGTACAAGCAGCTGGAGGCCATGGCGCCCGGCCGCATCGATCTGGGGATGGGGCGCGCCACCGCCGGGCCGGTGCTCGACACGGCGCTGCAACAGAACCGCCGGAGCCCGGCGCAGGCCGACCACCCGCAGCAGATCCTCGAGACGCTGGCGTGGCTCCACGAGACCTTTCCCGACGACCACCCGTTTACCGGCCACCCGCTCATGACCACCGTCCCCGAGGTCCCGCAGACGTGGCTGCTGGGCTCGAGCCCCAGCGGCTCGACCCTCGCCGCCGGACTCGGCATCGGCTACACCTTCGCCGGCTTCATCAACCCGGCAGGCGCCGCGCCGGCCCTGCGGAACTATCGGGAGACCTTCGCGCCGCAGGGCTTCGGGCTGGACACCCCGCGGGCGATGCTCGCGGTCAACGTCACCGTGGGGGAGACCGACGCCGACGGGCTGCGCCTGGCGAACTCTCCCAAGGGCTTCTACGCGCGCCTCGGTCGGGCCGGCAGGAAGGCGGGATCGGTCATGGTCCCCGGTCCCGACGAGGCCGCGCGCGAGATGACCCGGGCCGAGCAGGACGAGCCGGTGGGCATCACCGACGGCCGCTGGCCGCGGTTCGTCGCCGGCGGACCCGACACGGTCCGCGCGACGCTGGAGCGGATGCTCGACGAGAGCGGCGCCGACGAGCTGATGATCCAGGACCTCATCGCCGACCCCGCCGACCGGCGTCGCTCACGCGAGCTCCTCGCGGAGGCCTTCGGGCTCAAAACGGTGTAGCGCGGAGCCACATCGGGCGCCCCGGCCGTCTGACCTGGGCTGCCCTGGACGGGGTGTGTAGGGCGCCGCAGGTCAAGGGCCTACCTTCGCGGGCGGGATCTTTCGAGTCGAGGTGCCGTCGACTGCCTGTCCCCACGATCGGGCGGCGTGTCGTGCGTGAAATCCCTGGGTGTCTAGAACACCTCGTCGTCACAGGCCGACCTGGGCTGATGGCGCAGGGCACAGGCGGGGCACCGTCGGGGCGCTGAAGGGGCGCTGGCGGGGTGCCCCGAGGTGTCCGAGCCGGTTTCTACAATGGCGTCACCAACCCATCCGCGCCCGGTCTGCGACCGCGAGGAGGAGCCCGTGGAACACGATGCGATCGCCGCGCTGCGTGCCCGGCACCCCGCGTGGAAGCTCCTGCGGGCGGACAGTGCCCCGCTGGTCCTCGGCTTCCTCGGCCGCCACTTCATCGACCAGAACCGCGGCGCGACCTCGGCGGGGGAGCTCACCGAGGCGTTGGAGGACGAGCTGTACGCCCGCAACGCCGAGTCGGAGGACGGCGACGCGTACCCGAGAGCCGCGGCCCAGTATCTCGCCGACTGGGCGTCGGCGGACAGCGGCTTCCTGCGTCGCTTCTACCCGTTGGACTCCGACGAGGTTCACTACGACGCCACGCCGGCCCTGGAGAAGGCCTACTCGTGGGTGCAGGGCCTGGCGGCCCGAAGCTTCGTGGGCACCGAGTCGCGGCTGCAGACGGCCATCGAGCTGCTCCGCCAGATCGCGCAGGGGACGGAGGCGGACCCGGAGGTGCGGCTCACCGAGCTCCACAGGCGTCGAGCGGAGATCGACGCGGAGATCGCGCGGATCGAGGCCGACCCGTCGGCGGGCCTGCTCGACATCTCGGCGGTCCGGGACCGCTACCAGCAGTTCTCCTCCACGGCGCGGGAGCTGCTGGCAGACTTCCGCGAGGTGGAGGAGAACTTCCGCGGGCTGGACCGCTCGGCGCGGGAGCGGATCGCCACGTGGGACGGCGGAAAGGGCGAGCTGCTGGAGGACCTGGTCACGGGCCGTAGCCGGATCGACGCCTCGGACCAGGGCCGCAGTTTCCAGGCCTTCTATGATCTGCTGTTGAGCTCCTCCAGCCTGGAGGAGCTCTCGGCGTTGTTGGAGCGACTCACCTCGATCGCGGAGCTGGGCGTGGATCGCCGCGTCCGTTCCGTGCACTACGACTGGGCGGAAGCGGCCGAGCGCACCCAGCAGACGGTCCGGCAGATCAGTGAGCAGCTCCGCCGATTCATCGATGACAAGGTGTGGGTGGAGAACCGCCGCGTCCTGCAGATCATCCGAGGCATCGAGGCCAGCGCCCTCGCGATCCGGGACGGCGCGCCGCCGCCGTTCGGACTGGAGATGGAGGAGCCGGGCATCGACTTGGCCCTGCCCACCGACCGGCCCCTGCACAGCGTTCGGACCGCGGAGGAGGTGGACAGTCTGCTCCCGCCCGCCGGGCCCGAGGACGTGGACACCTCCCTTCTCACCGACCAGATCGTGGTGGACACCGCCCGCCTGGAGGCGCGACTGCGCAACCTCATCCCGGAGCGCGGCACGGTCCTGCTCGAGGACGTGGTCGAGCTCTACCCGGTGGAGCACGGCGCCGCGGAGCTCGTCGGCTACCTCACCCTCGACGGCGAGGAGCTCACCGTGGCCACCGACGAGTCCGCCGCCACGGAGATCCACTACGAGGAGGCCGGCCGCCCACGCCGGGCCCGGATGCCGCGCGTGACGGTGAGCCGGGGGTGAGCGCGCAGATGACCCCGGAGGAGCGCACGGTCGCGATCAGCGCGATCCGCCTCATGCAGGGCGTGGTCTACCAGGAGTCCGACGCCTGGGAGGGCCTGCTGGCCCAACGGGCGGCGGTCCGCGACCACTTCGCGACCGTCGGGATCGACGTGGTGATCGTCGAGTCGGAGGGGTACGCCTACCTGACGACCAAGGTCGCGGGCGACGACGACGAGGTGCTTCCCCGGCTCAAGAGGCGCCGCGCGCTGACCTACACCGACAGCCTCCTTCTGGTGTTGCTCCGCAAGAGGATGGTGCAGTTCGAGTCCGCGGGCGACATCGGCCGCCTCGTCGTGACGCTGGAGGAGATCCAGGACATGATCGGCCTGTTCCTGGCCGGGAGCTCGGACGAGACCAAGGCGTCGCGCTCGGTGGACACGGCGATCGGACGCCTCACGGACATGGGATTCCTCCGCGAGCTCCGCGGCCAGAAGGACACGTGGGAGGTCCGGCGCGTGCTCAAGGCGTACGTCGACGCGCAGACGCTGGGCGACTACGCCGCCCGCCTGGCCGAATACGCGGGGGAGGGCGCGTCCGATGAGTGACGGACTGTTCTCCGCCGTGGAGATCGCGCCCGCAGGCACACCCGGCTACCGGCTGGTCCGCCTGGAGGTGTTCAACTGGGGCACCTTCGACCAACGCGTCTGGAGCTTCGACCTGGGCGGCGACACCGTCCTGCTCACCGGCGACATCGGCAGTGGAAAGTCCACGCTCGTCGACGCCGTGTCGACGCTCATGCTCCCGGCCAACCGGATCGACTACAACAAGGCCGCCGGCGCCGCGCGCAAGGAGCGCACGCTCCGCAGCTACGTCGAGGGGCACCACAAGACCGAACGGAACGAGACCACGGGCACCGTCAAGCCCGTCGCGCTGCGGGACGGGCGGAGCTATTCGGTGATCTGCGGCGTGTTCCGCAACGAGGGGTACCGCGACGAGGTGACCCTGGCCCAGGTGTTCCAGCAGCAGGAGGCCACCGGTCAGCCCTGGCGGCGGTTCGTCACGGCGCAGCGGGCACTGTCGATCACTGCGGACTTCACGGACTTCGGCTCCGACCTCGGCGACCTGCTCAAGCGCCTGCGCGCCGGCGGGGCGAGCGTGGAGAAGGACTTCCCGGCCTACGGGCGCACCATGCGGCGGCTGCTGGGCATCCGCTCCGAGCAGGCCATGGAGCTGTTCCACCAGACCATCTCCATGAAGGCGGTCGGGGACCTCAACGACTTCGTCCGCGTCCACATGCTCGAGCCGGCCGACGCGGACGAGAAGGTGGACAGGATCCTCGCCCACTTCGAGGACCTGACCAAGGCCCACGAGGCCGTGCAGCGTGCCCGCGCCCAGCTCGACCTGCTGGGCCCGCTGGTGGAGTCGGCGCAGAAGTACGACGCGGCGGTGGCGGCGCGGACCTCGCTGCAGGAAGAATCCGTGGCCGTGCGCCCGTTCTTCGCCGACCTGCGCATCGCACTGCGCACCGCGGAACGGGAGCGACTCCGGGCGGAGATCGCCGGTGCCACGGCGGACCTGGAGCGGATCCGCGGCGAGCAGGCCGCACTGACCGTGGAACGGGACGAGCTGATCGAGGCCAAGGCCCGGGCCGGCGGGGACCGCATCGGAGAACTGGAGCGCGAAGCCCGGGAGGCGCACGCTGCGGCCGAGGACCGACGTCGCCGTCGTCAGGGGTTCGACGCGGCAGTGACCAACGCCGGCCTGGGCGAGGTGTCTGACGCCGACGGCTTCGCCTCCCTGGCCACCGAGGTGGAGCGGCGGCGCGCGGAGCTGGAGTCGGAGGCCGCGGAGATCCAGGAACGGCATCGTGCCGCGGTACTGGACCACGGGCGGCGAAACACCGAGCGGAGGGAGGTCGCCGAAGAACTCGAGGAGCTGGCGTCGCGGCGCAGCAACCTGCCGCGGGAGCAGCTGCAGGTGCGGGCCGAGCTGTGCGCTGACCTCGGGGTGGGCGAGGACGAGCTGCCGTTCGCCGGCGAGCTGCTCGACGTGGCGGAGGAGAACGGGGCCTGGCGCGGCGCGGCCGAGCGGGTGCTGCGGGGATTCGCACTCTCGCTGCTGGTGCCACAGGGGCGATACGCGGACGTGGCCGGCTGGGTCAACGGTCGGCACCTCACGGCGCGGCGCGGCGACGGCTCCAGGGTCGGCGTGCGACTGGACTACCTGCGCGTCCCCGAGCGGCACGTGGCGCTCCAGCGACCCGACGCGGCCGGACTGCTGCTGGCGGACACCATCGAGATCGCCGACACGCCCTGGCGCGACTACCTGCGCACCGAGCTCTACAGGCGTGCGGACCACCGGTGCGCCGAGTCGATCGAGGAGTTCCGGGCAGCCGACCGCGCCGTGACCAGGGAGGGGCAGGTGCGCTCGCGGGAGCACCACGTCAAGGACGACCGGCGGCGCGTGGACGACCCCCGCGGCTGGGTGATGGGCTGGCGCAATGCGCGCAAGATCGAGGCGCTCACTGCGCGGCGGGACGAGCTCACGGAACTGGTGGCCGAACTCGCCGACGTCGTGGACGAGCTCGCCGACGTGCAGCGGGTGGTGACCGGCCGACTGCAGGCTCTGGCGACGCTGGCTGCCTACGACTCGTGGCGGGACCTGGACTGGGCCGAGGCGCTCCAGCGGGCCGAGGCGGCGGAGGCCGAGCGCGCACGATTGCTCGACGGAAGCGACGAGCTGGCGGAGATCGAGCGGCGCCTGGAGGAGGTGGGCCGGCGCCTGGGTGAACTCACCGACCGGGAGCGTGAGCAGGTGGGCGCCGTGAGCCGACTGGAGACCCGCGAGGCACACGAAGCCACGCAGATCCAGCGCGACGGTCGCGTGCTGGCCGAGCTCGAGGCGGCCCGGGCCGGGGCGCTCGACGCCGCGCGTGCGGTGTTCCCGCGGATCGAGGCCCGGCTGGGCTCGGTCCCCGCGACCGCCGACGACGCGACCGACGCCGAGTCCCGGATCCGCGACGCCGTGGCCAGGGAGACCGAGTCCACGCAACGCGAGATCAACGGGCATACCACCGGCCTGCTCCAGCGGATGGGGGAGGTCCGCCGCCTGTGGCCAGAGCAGACCACCGAGATGGACGAGTCGGTGGAGGCCCGCGGTGAGTACGTGCGGTTCCACGAACAGGTGGCGGGCGACGACCTCCCGCGCTTCGAGGGCGAGTTCGCCCGGCAGCTGCGCACCAACGCGATCCGCGAACTGGGCGCGTTCAACAGCTGGCTGCAACGCCAGGCCGCCGAGATCCGGGAGAAGCTGGACCGGATCAACGAGGCACTGGGCGCGATCGACTTCAACCCCGGGCGTTACGTGCGGCTCGACCCCGAGAACACGGTCAACCAGGACGTCCGCGACTTCCGGGCCGACCTGCGCGCCGTGACCGACGACGTCCTGGGGGAGGACGAGCAGTACTCCGAGGCGCGCTACGAGGAGGTGCGGCGCATCCTCGAGAGGCTCCGCGGCCGCGAGGGCCACACCGAGTCCGACCGCACCTGGCGGGCCCGCGTCACCGATGTCCGCAGCTGGTTCACCTTCTCCGCCACCGAACGCGATCGCGACACCGACGAGGTGTGGGAGTTCTACCGCGACTCGGACGGCAAGTCCGGCGGCCAGAAGGAGAAGCTGGCATACACGATCCTCGCGGCCTCGCTGGCGTACCAGTTCGGGCTCGACTGGGGCGTCGACAAGGCCCGCGACTTCCGCTTCGCCGTGATCGACGAGGCCTTCGGCCGTGGCTCCGACGCCTCCACCCGCTACGCCCTGGACCTGTTCGCCAAACTGGGCCTCCAGCTGCTCATCGTGACCCCCTTGCAGAAGGTGCACGTGATCGCCCCGTACGTCCAGGCGATCGGGTTCGTCAACAACATCGAGGGGCGCTACTCGCAGGTGGTCACCATGACCACCGAGGACTACCTCGAGCAGAGCGGCCGGTCCTGATGCCCCCGGCCCCGCGACGCTGGCGCACGCCCGCCGACATCCGCGCCGCCGTCGAGCGGCGCTGGAAGGACGGGTCGCTCCTGCGGGCCCATGCGCAGGGCGAGGACTTCCCCGTCGTCGACCTCCCCCTGAACGGGCCGCGGGCCGGTGAGATCGGCGACCGGCTCGGCGAGGTCCAGGAGTGGATGACCTCGCTCGAGGCCGGCAGCCGCGCCGGCGCCCGCTACGGGCTCGTCCACACCGAGGTCGGTGGGCGGGCCGTCGGGCGCAACCGCCTTCCCGCCCGGGCCGTGGTCGGCGACTTCGCGCAGGCCTGGGCGCTCCTCGGAGTCCGCGACGACGTGGCGGCCTACGAGGGCATGCTCGCCGCCGCGGACGAGGAGACCGACCGCGCGGCCCGCGCCTGGCTGCTGGCCAAGCCGCTCACCGCGCTCCGCTACGCGCCGGAGTGGACGCAGATCCTCGCCGCCTATCACTGGCTCAGCGCGGCCCGCGGTAGCGGCAGGTACCTCCGGCAGATCGACGCGCCCGGCGTGGACACCAAGTTCGTGGAGAACCGCCGCGGCGTGCTGGCCGCGCTGCTCGGGGTGTCCGGCACAGCCGCCGGGTTCCTCCGCGACCTCGGCCTGGCGGTCAAGCCGGAGTACCTCCGACTGCGCGTCGCCCCAGGGCTGCTCGACCTGCCGGCGACCGAGCTGTCCCTGCGGTGCGAGGAGCTGCCCGGGCTCGACCTGCCGATCCGCACGGCGGTGATCGTGGAGAACGAGGTCACCTACCTCACCGTGCCCGTGCCCGGCGACGGTGTGGTGATCTGGGGCGCCGGTTTCGACGTGGCCCGCCTCGGCCGCTGGCCCGCGCTTGCCGGGGCCGAGGTGCATTACTGGGGCGACCTGGACACGCACGGCTTCGCGATCCTGCACCGGCTCCGCGCCCACCTGCCCCGGGTCTCGTCCTTCCTCATGGACGAAAAGACCCTTCTCGCGCACCGCGACCGGTGGGGCAGCGAGTCCGCGCCGACGCACGTCGCGCTCGGACTACTGACGCCCGCCGAGGCCGCGGTCTACGACGACCTGGTGACCGACCGCCACGGCGAGAGGATCCGGCTCGAGCAGGAGCGGATCGACTGGGCGTGGGTGCTCGGCCGACTTCCAGGCTCGCGACACGGCCCTTAGCGGGACTGGGTCGCGTGGTTTCCACCCTCGGTGATCATCCTGACGATCAGA
>DUTZ01000022.1 GCA_012841845.1 Actinomycetales bacterium
GGCGAGCTCGTCGACCACCGGCGGACCCGGCGTGCCCGGGGCCGCCGGGACCCGGACGACGCGCGGGCCGGTCGCGGAGGCGTGGGCGAGATGGAGGGCCAGACCCGAGTCGGACATGCCCCCGAGCCTACGTTCGACAGGCGAACGGGCCAAGGGGTACCCCTAGTGTTGGCCCAGGGGGAATGTTGACACGTCGTCGTCATTCTAGTGGCGGCCGGGCCCCTGACCTGCGCACATGCCGCGCGGCGCGGCTCGCGGAGCCGTCCCTGGGCCCTCGCGGCGGCCCCGACGGCGCTTGACCCGACCTGTGTCCCAGCGCACAGTTGAGGACATCGCACCAACCCCCCGGCCTCCGGGCCACACACCCGAAAGGGAGCAGCATGACCACCACCGCAGTCCCCACCGCCGCCGGTTCCGGCACCGCCGCCACCGACAAGTTCAAGGGCCACCGCGTCTCCGCCGACACCTCGCCCGAGCGCGCCGCCGCCATCTACAAGGACGTGCTCACCAAGCTGTCCGAGGTCATCTACGACCACGAGGTGACCTACGAGGAGTACCGCGTCCTCAAGCAGTGGCTCATCGAGGTCGGCGACGGCGGCGAGTGGCCGCTGTGGCTCGACGTCTTCCTCGAGCACTTCATCGAGGACTCCAACAGCCGCATCTTCAACGGCACCAAGGGGTCCATCGAGGGCCCGTACTACGTGGAGAAGGCCCCGAACCTCGGCTCCAAGGGCACCATGCCCATGCGTGAGGACGAGAAGGGCACGCCCATGATCTTCAAGGGCCAGGTCCGCGACCTCGACGGCTCCGGTATCGAGGGCGCCAGCGTCGAGCTGTGGCACGCCGACTCCGACGGCTACTACTCGCAGTTCGACGACGGCCTGGGCATCCCCGAGTGGAACCTGCGCGGCACCTTCACCACCGACGCCGACGGCAACTTCCACATCACCACCATCCAGCCGGCCCCGTACCAGATCCCGCACGACGGCCCGACCGGCGAGTTCATCGCCTCCTACGGCGGCCACCCGTGGCGCCCGGCCCACCTCCACCTCAAGGTGACGGCCCCCGGCAAGCGCCTCATCACCACGCAGCTGTACTTCAAGGGCGGCGAGTGGGTGGAGGACGACGTCGCCGGCGCCGTCAAGCCCGAGCTCATCCTGGACCCGCAGCCCAACGCCGACGGCGTGGACGAGGTCACCTACGACTTCGTGCTCGACCCCATGTCCGAGTCCCGGTACGTCGCCTGATCGCCACCCCTGATCACCGCGCGACCCCAGAACGACACCGAAGCCCCGGCCGCCACGAGCGGCCGGGGCGCCGGTGGTTCGCCGGTAGTGCCCCACCACGAAGGACCCCAGATGTCTGACCTGACCATCCGCTCCGTCGAGACGAGAATCCTCGACGTCCCGCTCATCCGCCCGCACAAGTTCGCCACCACCACCGCGACCGCCCAGTCGATCCTGCTCGTCTCCGTGACGACCGAGGGCGGCGTGGTCGGCTACGGCGAGGGCGTCACCCCGGGCGGCCCCTGGTGGGGAGGCGAATCCGCGGAGACCATGCAGGTCCTCGTGGAGAAGTACCTCGCCCCCGTCGCCGTCGGCCGCCGGGTCGACGAGGTCCCCGCCGTCCTCGAGGCGATGGAGGGGGTGGTCGCCCGCGGCCGCTTCGCCAAGGCGGCGCTCGAGATCGCCATGTTCGACGCGTGGGCCCGCTCCCTCGACGTGCCGGTGCGCTCGCTGCTCGGCGGCGCCGTCCGCGACTCCATCGAGTGCACCTGGGCCCTGGGCGCGATGCCGCTCGAGGAGATGGTCGAGGAGATCGACGAGCTGCTCGCCGCCGACCGGCACCGCACGTTCAAGCTCAAGATGGGCGCGCTCGACCCGGCCGAGGACGTGGCCCGGATCGCCGCGCTCGCCGAGCGCCTCGACGGCCGCGCCGGCCTGCGCGTGGACATCAACGCCCGCTGGGACCGGCTCACCGCCAACCTGCACCTCCCGGCCCTGGTCGAGGCCGGCATCGAGCTCATCGAGCAGCCGACGCCCACCGAGCAGATCGAGGTGCTCGCCGAGCTCAACCGCACCCTGCCGGTGCAGTTCATGGCCGACGAGTCCGTCCAGTCCCCGCACGACGCCCTCGAGGTGGTGCGCCGCGACGCCGCCGGCGTCATCGCGGTCAAGACCACCAAGCTCGGCGGCCTGACGCGCGGCAAGGAGACCGTCGCCATCGCGCGCGCGGCCGGCGTCGCCTGCCACGCCGCCACCTCGCTCGAGGGCCCGATCGGCACGGTCGCCTCGCTGCACCTGGCGTGCGCCGAGCCCGGCTTCACCTACGGCTCCGAGCTCTTCGGCCCGCTACTGCTGGCCGAGACGTACGTGACCACGCCCATCCGCTACGAGGCCGGCCGGGTCCACCTGCCCGAGGGGCCGGGCCTGGGCGTGGAGATCGACCACGACGCCGTCGAGAAGTTCACCCGCCGCTGAATCCGCGGCCCCGGGGCCAAGCCGGTCCCGGGCCGGGCTCCGGTCGGGGCCCGCCCACCACACCCGTAGAGAAGGAGGCCCGTCATGGCCCTGTTCCACGTCCGCATGGACGTCAAGATCCCCCACGAGCTCGACCCCGAGGTCCGCGCCGAGACCGTCGCCCGCGAGAAGGCCTACAGCCAGGAGCTGCAGCGTTCCGGCAGGTGGCGCGAGCTGTGGCGCATCGTGGGCCAGTACTCCAACATCTCGATCTTCGACGTGGAGTCCGCCGACGAGTTGCACGAGCTCCTCCAAGGGCTGCCGCTGTTCCCGTACATGGACATCGAGGTCATGGCGCTGACGCGGCATCCGTCGCGCATCGACGACTGACGCGCCGGGCGCCCGCC
>DUTZ01000358.1 GCA_012841845.1 Actinomycetales bacterium
CGGCACGACAGGTGGCCCCGCCTCAGCCCGCGACGACCGGGTCCGCCCGGATCGCCGCCAGGCCGGCGATCTCCCGCCAGTACCGTTCGCCGGTCTCGGCGCCGGTGTCCAGGCGCAGGAGGGAGCGCTGGTCCACCGCGTAGACCTCGCGGCCCGCGGCCGCCACCTCGGTGACCGGCCCGGAGATGTTGCGCTGGCTGAGCGGCTCGGTGATCGCGCCGTCCACGGAGATCGTCACGACGGGCGCCTCGGTGGTGGTCCGGGCCACGACCAGGGTCGAGCGGTCCTGCCAGGCCACGGCCGTCGCCGAGTCCCCCAGCGCGCGGCCGACCTGGCGGAAGGTGCCGGGCAGCGGGTCGCCGCCGTCCGCGGCGAGGGCGCCCACGAACACGCGGCCGTCGGCGACCACGGCGAGCCGGGTGCCGGACCTGTCGATCTGCAGGCCCGCGATGTTCTCGCCCAGCTCCAGGATCGGTCCGGCCTCGAACTCCTGGACCACGGGCCGGTCGCCGCCGATCGCCACACGCACCAGGCGGGTGCCGTCGACGAGCGTCCACAGCGACCCGTCGACCGGGTGGAAGGTGGGGCCGGCCACGGTCCGGGCGCGCAGCGCCTCCTCCGGGTCGCCGTCGACCGGGCCCGCGAGGACCGTGAGGTCGCCCTGCTGCCCCTCGGGCGGCCCCGTGACCACGGCGACCGACCGGCCGTCCTGGGAGAGGACGCCGGTGCGGCCGCCCCGGACCGCCGACCACGGCCCCCCGGCCGGACGGGCGCCGGACTGCTCGAGCCGGACGAGCCCGTCCGCGGAGGTGAGGGCCAGCCGCATCGGCTCCGACGGCGGGTAGGGGTCGAAGGACCGGACGTCCTCGGTCGTCCACCCGCCCTCGAACCGCTCGTCGAGCGGCGCCCCGTCCCGCTCGAGCCGGTAGGGGCCCGGCACGTCGGCGCGGGCCAGGGTCCACACGACCTGGGCGGCGAACTGCTCGGTGGCCCGGCTGCTCAGCACCGGCAGGCCGGAGACGTCGATCGTCGTGCCCGCGTCCCCGTTCTGCTCGGCGGGCCGGACGGAGACCGAGATGGGCAGCCGGGAGCCCACGGCGTCGTCGAGCGAGGGCCGCGGCCCGGTGGCGAGGAGGTTGACCAGCGCGTACCCGAGGTCGGGGTTGGCGGTGGAGGTCCACCGCGGGTCGGGGACGAGCGAGTCCCCCGCGGCGGTGAGGAAGTACAGGTCGCGCTGGGAGTACGTGGAGAAGAACTCGGTCCGCTCCATCACCACGCCGGGCGGCAGGCGGTCGATGCGCCACTGCCCGTCCTCGCGGACGAGCCCGATGGTCACCTCGAGCTGGCCGCCCTCCTCGCGGAAGATGCCGCCCGGGTCGAGGGTGCCGACCTTCTCGGCCCGCACCGTGTAGGTGGCCCGGTCCGCCGTGCGGCCGCCCTCGGCGCTGAGGTCGGCGCGCAGGACGATGGTGGTCTCCGCCGAGTCGTCCCACGTCTCGGCGGCCGCCGGCGTGAGGAACTGGCGCGCGGCCGCGTGGCGCTGGTCGGCGATCGCCGCCGCCTTGAGGAAGTCGCGGACCAGGAGGTCCGGCTCCTGGTCGGGGACGGGGGTGGGGACGGTGAGGCTCGTCGCCGACGGCGAGAACGTGTCGATCACCTGGGGCGCCGACGACGAGGGCAGCGTCGCGCAGCCGGTGGCCGCCAGGCCCAGTGTTCCGGCGAACACCACCGGCAGGAGGAGGCGTCGGCGCTGGCTCACGTCGCGGTCTCCTCCGCCCCGGCGGCACCGTCGAGCGGGGTCGACGCGTCGCTCTGCCGGAACCTCGCCTCGTCCTCCGCGGTGAGCGGCAGCGGGCTCGAGGTGAGCACGGCCCCCTGCCGGCGCGGGATCGTGAGGCGGAAGCAGGAGCCCTCCCCCGGGCTGCCCCAGCAGTCGAGTCGGCCGCCGTGCAGCTTGGCGTCCTCGAGCGCGATCGCCAGGCCGAGCCCGGTGCCGCCCGACCGCCGCACGCGGGAGGGGTCGGCGCGCCAGAAGCGGTTGAAGACGAGGGACTCCTCGCCCGGCTTGAGGCCCACGCCGTGGTCGCGGACCGACACGGCGATCGCGGCGTCCGACCCGCGCATCGTCACCCGCACCGGCTTGCCCTCGGAGTGGTCGAGCGCGTTGGCGACGAGGTTGCGCAGGATCCGTTCCACGCGGCGCGGGTCCACCTCGCCGACGACCGGCTCGGCGGGCATGTCCACCTCGACCTCGACCCCGGCGGACTCGGCGATGTGCGCCACGGTGGACACGGCGTCGTTGACCGCCGCGCGCACGTCCATCTCCGAGGCGGACAGCTCGGCCACGCCCGCGTCGTGCCGCGACACCTCGAGCAGGTCGGTGAGCAGGCTCTCGAAGCGGTCGAGCTCGGACTCGAGCAGCTCGCAGGCCCGCTTGGCGGGGGCGTCGAGCTCCTCCGCGGAGTCGGAGATGATGTCCGCCGCCATGCGGACGGTGGTGAGCGGGGTGCGCAGCTCGTGCGAGACGTCCGACGTGAACCGCTTCTGCAGGTCGCCGAACTCCTCGAGCTGGGTGATCTGGTCCGACAGGCTCTGCGCCATCTCGTTGAACGCCACCGCCAGCCGCGCCACGTCGTCCTCGCCCCGGATCACCATCCGTTCCTTGAGGTGACCGTCGGCGAACCGCTGGGCGATCGAGGCGGCCTGCCGCACCGGAAGGACCACCTGCCGCGCGACCATCCACGCGATCGCGGCGCTGAGCACGATGATCGCCAGGCCGGCCGTCGCGACGATGCCGCGCATGATCCCGAGGGTCTGCTCCTCGGCGATGAGCGGGTAGACCAGGTAGAGCTCGAGCCCGGGGATCGCCGACTCGGTGGGGGTGCCGATGATGAGCGCCTTGGCGGGCTCTCCCCGGAAGTCGACGGTGGCGTACTGGTAGGCGACCCGCCCCCGCTGCACGAGGGACTGCAACTCGGGCGGCACGTGCGCCTGGGACGGGCTCACCACCTGCCCCCGGCCGGCCTGGTCGGGGATGACGAGGATGGGGTCGAACGTCCCGGCGTGCACCGAGTCGCCCGTGGCCACGCCGCGCTCGCTGATCGCCGTGCGCGCCTGGTCGAGCCGGGACTGCTCGCTCGTCCCCTCGTCGGTGGCGGCGATCTGCGCCTCCACGGTGACCCGGAACCGGCCCACCTGCTCGACGGCCGCGTCGAGCTTGGTGGACAGCAACTGCTGGGCCATCTGGCTCTGCAGCATGAAGGCGATGGTGAGGATGACGCCCAGGGACAGCGCGAGCGTCGAGGTGACCACGCGGAACTGCAGCGAACGCCGCCACAGCCGGGCGAGCCGGCCCCCGATCTCCGCGGGGTCCACCCCGGCGAACCGCTGCAGCGGGGCCGGGAGCGTGTCGACGATGCCGGGGGCCCTGGTCTCGCGCTCGTCGCCGGAGGACGCCCCCGCGTCGTCCGTGCGACCGGCGGTCACGAGACCGCGCCCGCCTTGTACCCGACGCCGCGGACGGTGAGCACGACCTCGGGGTTCTCCGGGTCCTTCTCGATCTTGGCGCGCAGGCGCTGGACGTGGACGTTGACCAGCCGGGTGTCGGCCGAGTGCCGGTAGCCCCACACGTGCTCGAGGAGGACCTCGCGCGTGAACACCTGGCGCGGCTTGCGCGCGAGCTCCACGAGGAGGTCGAACTCGAGCGGGGTGAGCGGGATCGGGGTGCCGTCGCGGGTCACGGTGTGCGCCGGCACGTCGATCGTCACGTCGCCGATGTGCAGCAGCTCGGTCGGCTCGTCGTCGCCGCGCCGCAGGCGCGCCCGGATGCGGGCCACGAGTTCCTTGGGCTTGAACGGCTTCATGATGTAGTCGTCCGCGCCCGACTCCAGCCCCAGCACCACGTCGACCGTGTCCGTCTTGGCCGTGAGCATGACGATCGGCACGCGGGACTCGGCGCGGATGTCCTTGCACACGTCGATCCCGCTCTTGCCGGGCAGCATGAGGTCCAACAGGACGAGGTCCGGCTGCACGGCGCGGAACGTCTCCATCGCCTGGATTCCGTCGCCCACGACCTCGGTCTCGAACCCCTCGCCCCGCAGGACGATGGTGAGCATCTCGGCCAGTGCGGCGTCGTCGTCGACGACGAGGATCTTCGGGGTCATGGTCACCACTTGTCGGCTTGATCGGCGTTGGGTCGGGCTCCTGGCCGAGACATTACCCGTCCCCTCCCCGACGACGGGGGTGCGGCTCAGGGTTCGGAGCAGAGATCGGCGAGCCCGGCGACGTCGGGATCGGTGCCGAGGACGCGCCACGGCGAGCGCCACCCGGCCCCGGCCAGCCGCCGGTACACCGCGCCCGTCGCCGCCTGGAGCCCCGAGTCGCGCTCGTAGCGGTCCCGGGTGCGGCCCGGGTCCGCCGCCTCGCGCGA
>DUTZ01000359.1 GCA_012841845.1 Actinomycetales bacterium
CGGCCGCGCTCGCGAGCGTGTCGGCGTCGGTGTGGACGGTGATCGTCCGGGGCTCGGGGTCGGGGGACACGGGGCCTCCTCGGTGGCGGGTCGGCGGTCCGGTCGGGGCCGGATCGGTCGCCGTCCACCCTAGCCGCGCCCCGGCGGGGGTTCACGGCCCCGAGACCCGGCGTTCACCCGGAGTGAACGCGCGCCCAGTACCGTCACCCGCATGGCAGCGACGGTTGACGACCAAGAACGGCCCGATACCGAGGTGCCGCCCGAGGCCGAACCCGGTGAGGCGTCGGCGCCCAGGAACCCGCTGCGCGTCCTCGGGCTGAGCGGGACGGCTGAGAGCTGGGTGAGCTGGATCTCCGTCGCCGTGGCGGTGTGGATCCTCATCACCGCCGTGAGCGTGATCGGCGACGGCTTCAGCGCCGCCACCGGCGGGCAGGCCGAGGAGCTCTTCCAGTTCGCCACCAACCCGTTCGTGGCACTGACCATCGGCATCCTCGCCACCGTCGGCACCCAGTCCTCCTCCACCACGACCTCGATCGTCGTGGGCCTGGCCGCGGGCGGGCTGCCCATGGAGATCGCGATCCCCATGCTCATGGGCGCGAACCTCGGCACCACCGTCACCAACACGCTCGTGTCGATGGGCATGGCCGGCAACAAGGAGCAGTTCCGCCGGGCGTTCTCCGCGGCGTCGGTGCACGACTTCTACAACATCATGGCGGTCGCGATCCTGCTGCCCGTCGAACTGCTCACCGGCTTCCTCGACACGACGTCGGAGGCGGTGTCCGGGGCGGTCTCGGGCGACGGCGGGATCGTGGCGGCCGCGTTCACGGCGTTCGGGGACGCGGTCAAGGCCGTCACCTCCCCGGGAGCCGACTTCTTCGAGTGGGCGGTCTCCCCGCTCCCGGAGGTCTGGGGCGGGATCGTCCTCATCGCGGTGGGCGTGGCGCTGATCCTCCTGGTGATCGGGTTCATCGGGAACATGATGAAGTCGCTCATGGTGGGCCGCGCCAAGAAGATCCTCCACGGCGCCATCGGCCGCGGCCCGCTGTCGGGGATCGGCTCCGGCACCGTCATCACGATGATCGTGCAGTCCTCCTCCACGACCACCTCGCTGGTCGTCCCGCTCGCCGGGTCGGGGGCGTTCACCATCCGGCAGATCTACCCGTTCACGGTGGGTGCCAACATCGGGACCACGCTCACCGCGCTCATCGCCTCGTTCGCCTTCACCGGGATCGAGGGGCAGCTCGCGCTGCAGGCCGCGCTCGTTCACCTGTTCTTCAACGTCACGGCCGCGATCGTCATCTTCGGCCTGCCGTTCCTGCGGCCACTGCCCGTCAAGGGGGCGACGTGGCTCGGGGATCTGTGCGCCCAGCGCCGGATCTGGGCGGTCGTCTGGGTCGTCAGCGTCTTCGTGGTCCTCCCGCTCGTCTTTATCGCCCTCACCACGGCCCTCGGCTAGGAGACCACGGATCATGGAGAACGCAGACTTCGAAGCCCACCTCGAGGCGATGCTCGCCGAGACGGAGGAGACGGCCCGGGAGCTCCGTGCCGAGCTCCGCGAGCTCCGGTCGCAGCGGGAGGAGGGCGCCCGGCGCGCCGCCCAGCACGCGGAGATCGAGCGGCTGGAGGAGCACCTGGCGCAGACCCGGGTCGACTGGGCCAAGGTGCGCCAGTTCCTCGAGGAGGCCGTCCGCGAGCTGCGCGACAAGCGGAAGGGGTCGGAGGCGTGACCGGCACCGGACGGCGACAGTTCGCGCGCGCGGCCGCGGCCCTGACGGGCGTGGCGCTCGTGGCCTCCCTCGCGGCATGCGGCAGCGACGCGGACCCCGAGGGCGCGATCGAGATCTCCGGTTCCGCCACGGTCGAACCGATCACGCAGGCCGTCGCCGACCGCGGCGGCTTCGACGTGGCGATCCGGGCCGAGGGCACCACGGACGGCTTCGAGCGCTTCTGCGCCGGCGAGACCGCGGTGCACAACGCCTCGGTGCCCGTCCCCGGCGCCGGCCAGCTCACCGACTTCCTCGCCGAGTGCGAGCGGAACGACGTGGAGTTCGTCGAGATCCCCGTCGCGCTTGACGCGCTCACCCTGGTGATCCACGCGACCAACACCTTCGCCCGGGACCTCACCATGGACGAGGTGCGGCGGATGTGGGAGCCCGGCTCCGAGGTGACGACGTGGGCGGACGTGCGGCCCGAGTGGCCCGACGACGAGGTGTCCTTCTACGGCCGACCGGACGGGTCCGGGACCTTCGAGTACTTCTCCCACCAGGTCTCCGGTGAGGCCGGCGAGCTCCGCGACGACTACCGGGCCACCGACGACGTCCGCGAGCTGGCCGGGTGGCTCGCCGAGGACCCGCAGGGGATGGGCTTCATGGGCGCCGGCAACTACCTCGCGGCGCCGGGGGAGGACCGCGACCGGATCACCAACGTCGCCATCGACGGCGTGGTGCCGACCCGGGAGGAGGCGCAGTCCGGCGCGTACCGGCCCTTCACCCGCCCCCTGTTCGTCTACGTCAACACCGACCTCGCCGCCGAGGACGAGGACGTGACGCGGTTCGTGGACTACTACGTCGACGAGGTCCAGAGCATCCTGCCGCTGGTGTACTTCTACCCGCTGCCCGACGACGTCCACGACGCCGCGGCCGAGCGGTGGCACGACCGCACGCCGGGAACGATGTTCGGCGGCGACCCGTTCGGCGAGGTGGACCTGCGCGAGGCCCTGGGCACCGAGGGCTGACCCGGCCCCGCGCCCGCGCCGTCGGTGCGGGCGTCGTGGCCGGTCAGCGCACCGAGGCCGAGGTGTAGATCACGCGGTCGTGGCAGGCCAGCGCGTCGGCGTACACGCCGTCCGCGTCCATCCGGCGCAGCTCCTCGGCCAGGCAGTCGGCCACGGACCGGGCGACCAGCGCCACCCGGGTCGGCGGCTGTCCGGTCACGCGGAGCTCCGCGGTGGTGGGGCCCACCTGCTCGAGGACGATCGACCCGGAGGCGCGTTCGAGCACGACCATCGAGGGCCCGACGGCCCGGTGCACGTCGATCCCGAGCCGGGAGGCCAGCCAGCCGCCGGCGAGATCGACCGACGCGGCTCGTTCGGCGCCGCACACGGTGGCGCCGGTGATCGGTTCGAACGGTGCGCGGTCGAGGGTCGCGGCGAGCAGGGACCGCCAGTGGGTGATCCGGGCCCAGGCGAGGTCGGTGTCGCCGGGGGAGTAGCCGGCGGCCCGCTTGGCGAGCGCGTCGGTGGGGTGCCCCTCGGCGTCGGAGTCGACGATGCGGCGCCGCGCCAGCCGGCCCACCTTGTCGACGGCGAGCAGGGTGGGCGAGTTCCGCGGCCACCACACCGCGACCGGGGTGTCCGGCAGCAGCAGCGGGGTGACGAGGGACGCGGACTGCGAGGCCATGCCGCCGGACGTCCGCAGCACCACGACCTCGGCCGCGCCGGCGTCGCCGCCCACGCGGATCTGCGCGTCGAGCCGACTGGCCGCCGCCCGGCTGCCCCGGATCACCACGATGACGCGGCACGGGTGCTCGCGGCTCGCCTCGTTGGCGGCGTCGATGGCCGCCTCGCTGCCGCGGACGTGGTCGGTGAGGACGATGAGCGTGAGGACGCGGCCGATCGTGGACAGGCCCGCCTCCTCGCGGATCTGCACGAGCTTCTTGGAGATGTCCCGGGTCGAGGTGTCGGGTAGGTCGATGATCACGGCCGCCTCCAGGTCCGCCCGCTCCGGGCGAGCATCTCGTCGGCACCACGCGGGCCCCACGTGCCGGACTGGTACTGCTCGGGCGGCCCGGACACGGCCCACTGCTCGAGGACGGGGTCGAGCAACTCCCAGCTCAGCTCGACCTCGCGGGAGACGGGGAAGAGCGACGGCTCGCCCAGCAGCACGTCCAGGATGAGCCGCTCGTAGGCCTCGGGGGAGGACTCGGTGAACGCCTCGCCGTAGGCGAAGTCCATGTTGACGTCCCGGACCTCCATCGCGGTGCCGGGCACCTTGGAGCCGAAGCGCAGGGTGACGCCCTCGTCGGGCTGGACGCGGATCACCAGGGCGTTCTTGCCCAGCTCCTCGGTCATGGTGGCGTCGAAGGGCAGGTGCGGGGCGCGGCGGAACACCACGGCGATCTCGGTGACCCGGCGGCCGAGTCGCTTGCCGGTCCGCAGGTAGAACGGCACGCCCGCCCAGCGCCGGTTGTGGACCTCGAGCGTGAGCGCCGCGAACGTCTCGGTGGTGGAGGCCGGGTCGTAGCCCTCCTCCTCCTTGAGCCCCACGACCTGCTCGGACCCCTGCCAGCCGCCGGCGTACTGCCCGCGGGCGGTGGTCTCGGCGATGGGCAGCGCCAGCGAGGTGGACTCGAGGACCTTGATCTTCTCGGCCCGCAGTGCGGACGCCGAGAAGTCGGTGGGCTCCTCCATCGCGACGAGCGCCATGAGCTGGATGAGGTGGTTCTGGATCACGTCCCGGGCGGCGCCGATGCCGTCGTAGTAGCCGGCGCGGCCCCCGAGGCCGATGTCCTCCGCCATGGTGATCTGCACGTGGTCCACGTGGTTGCCGTTCCACACCGGCTCGAAGAGCTGGTTGGCGAAGCGCAGGGCGAGGATGTTCTGGACGGTCTCCTTGCCGAGGTAGTGGTCGATGCGGAACACCGAGTCCTCGGGGAAGACGGCGGCGACCACCTCGTTGAGCTCGCGGGCGCTGGCGAGGTCGTGGCCGAAGGGCTTCTCGATGACGACCCGGCGCCACGACAGGTCGGTGGCCCGGGCGCACCCCGTGCGCTCGAGGTGTCGGCAGACGGTGGGGAAGTCGTCCGGGGGGATCGAGAGGTAGAAGGCGTAGTTGCCGCCGGTGCCCCGCTCGGTCTCGAGGGCGGTGAGCTGGGCGGCGAGGGCGTCGAACCCGGCGTCGTCGTCGAAGGACCCGGTGACGAAGCGCAGGCCTTCGGCGAGCCGCTCCCACACGTCGTCCCGGAACGGGGTGCGGCAGCCCTCCCGCGCGCTCTCGCGTGCGAAGGCGGCGAACTCGGCGTGGGTCCACCGGCGGCGGCCGAAGCCCACGAGCGCGAAGCCCGGCGGCAGCAGGCCGCGGTTGGCCAGGTCGTAGACGGCCGGGATGAGCTTCTTCTTGGACAGGTCGCCGGTGACCCCGAAGATGACGAGGCCCGCCGAGCCCGCGATCCGCGGGAGTCGGCGGTCCCGCGGATCGCGGAGGGGGTTGACCCAGCCCGCCGGGGCGTCCGTCGAGGGACTCACGACCCCGCGGGCAGCTCGTCGATGCGGGCGCGGACGGTGTCGAGCAGCCCCTCCCAGGCGCTGACGAACTTCTCGACGCCCTGCTTCTCGAGGAGGGTGAACACCTCGTCGAGGTCGATCCCCTCGGCGCGCAGCGCGTCGAGCGTCTCGTGGGACGCCGCGGCGGTGCCGCGGACGGTGTCGCCCTCGAGTTCCCCGTGGTCGGCGAACGCCTCGATGGTGGGGAAGGGCAGGGTGTTGACGGTCCCGTGGGTCACCAGGCCGGTGACGTACAGGGTGTCCGGATAGGCGGGGTCCTTGACGCCGGTCGAGGCCCACAGCAGCCGCTGGGGGCGGGCGCCCTTCGCCGCGAGCTCGGCGAAGCCGCCCGCGGGGTCGTAGACCTCCTCGTAGACCTCCTGGCAGAGGCGGGCGTTGGCCAGCCCGGCGCGGCCGCGCAGCTCCGAGTCCTCCGGCAGCCGCGAGTCGATCTCGGTGTCCAGTCGGGAGACGAACACCGACGCGACGGAGTGGATGCGGGACACGTCGTGCCCCGCCGCGGCGGCCTTCTCCAGGCCGGCGAGGTACGCGCGGGCCACGGCCCGGTACTGGTCCGCGGAGAAGATGAGCGTCACGTTGACGTCGATGCCCCGGCCGATCACCTCGGTGATGGCGGGCAGGCCCGCCTCGGTGGCCGGGATCTTGATCATGACGTTGGGGCGGGCCACCGCGGCGGCCAGCTCGACGGCCTGCTCGATGGTCTCCTCGGTGCGGTCCGCCAGGCGGGGGTCCACCTCGAGCGAGACCCGGCCGTCGACGCCGTCGGTGGCCTCGTAGATCCGGGCGAGCACGTCGCACGCGTCCCGGACGTCGGCGGTGGTGAGTGCGCCCACCACGGCGTCGACGTCGCGGTTCTCCGCCACCGCCTCGGCGAGCGCCGACTCGTAGGTCGAGGAGTCGGCGAGCGCGGACTGGAAGATCGCCGGGTTGGTGGTGACGCCCACGATCGAGTACGTGGACATGCGCTGCTCGAGCTCGCCGGAGCGGATGAGCTGGCGCGACAGGTCGTCGAGCCACACCGAGACGCCTGCGGCGCTCAGGGCGGCGAGGTTGGCGTTGGTCATGAGTCCTCCCCTCGGGCGGCCGCGAGGGATTCGCGGGCGGCGGCGACCACCGCGTCGGCGGTGATCCCGAACTCGGTGAACAGGGTCTGGAACGGCGCCGAGGCACCGAAGTGCTCGAGCGAGACGGCGCGGCCGGCGTCGCCGAGGAAGCGGTACCACGGCATCGCGATGCCGGCCTCGACGCTCACCCGGGCCCGCACGGAGCGGGGGAGCACGGACTCGCGGTACTCGGCGTCCTGCTGGTCGAAGAACTCGACGCACGGCATCGACACGACCCGGGTCGGCACGCCCTCGGCCTCGAGCGCCTCGCGCGCCTCGACGGCGAGCTGCACCTCGGAGCCGGTGCCCATGAGGATCAGCTCGGGGGTTCCGGTGGAGGCCTCGGCGAGCACGTAGCCGCCGCGCTCGACGCCCTCGCGGGCCTTCTCCGCGGTGCCCTCGAGCACCGGGACGTTCTGGCGGGTCAGGCACAGGCCCTTGGGGCCGTCGAGCGCCATGAGCATCGCGCGCCACGCGGCGGCGGTCTCGTTGGCGTCGGCGGGCCGGAGCATGGCCAGGTTCGGGATGGCGCGCAGCGCGGCGAGCTGCTCGACCGGTTGGTGCGTGGGGCCGTCCTCGCCGAGGCCGATCGAGTCGTGCGTCCACACGTAGTAGGCGTTGCTGCCCTGCAGGGCCGCGAGCCGGACCGCGGGGCGCATGTACTCGCTGAAGATGAGGAACGTGCCGCCGTACGGGCGGGTCGGGCCGTGGAGGGCGATCCCGTTGAGGATCGCGCCCATCGCGTGCTCGCGGATGCCGAAGTGGAGGTTGCGGCCGTAGGGGGACGCGGTCCACATGTCGGTCGAGATCGAGGCCGGGCCGAACGAGTCGGCGCCCTTGATGGGCGTGTTGTTGGACTCGGCCAGGTCCGCGGAGCCGCCCCACAGCTCGGGCAGGGTCTTGCCGAGGGCCTGGATGACTTCCGCCGAGGCCTTGCGGGTGGCCACGCCCTTCGCGTCCGCCTCCCACGTCGGCAGCTCGGCGTCCCAGCCCTCGGGCAGGTCGCCGGCGTACAGGCGGTCGTAGAGCTTCTTGCCCTCCGGGTTGGCCTCGGCCCACGCGTGGAACATGTCGCTCCACTGGGCGTGGACCCGGGCCCCCCGGTCACGGGCACCCCGGGTGTGGGCGATCACCTCGTCGTCGACGGTGAACGGCTCCGTGCCGCCCATCCCGACGGCCTCCTTGACCGCGTCGACCTCGTCCTGGCCGAGCGCCGCGCCGTGGGAGGCGCCGGTGTTCATCTTGGTGGGGGCCGGGTAGGCGATGACGGTGCGCAGCACGATGAGCGACGGCTTGTCGGTCACCGCGCGGGCGTCGGCGATCGCCTCCTCGATCGCGGCCACGTCCTCGCCGCCGTTGACGGTCTGGACGTGCCAGCCGTACGCCTCGTAGCGCGCGGCGACGTCCTCGGTGAAGGCGATCTGGGTGTCGTCCTCGATCGAGATCTTGTTGTCGTCGTAGACGGCGATGAGGTTGCCGAGCTGCTGCGTGCCGGCGAGCGACGACGCCTCCGCCGTCACCCCCTCCTGGAGGTCGCCGTCCGAGGCGATGACGTAGACGAAGTGGTCGAACGGGCTCTTGCCGTACGGGGTGTCCGGGTCGAACAGGCCGCGCTCGTAGCGGGCGGCCATGGCCATGCCCACCGCCGAGGCGAGGCCCTGGCCGAGCGGGCCCGTGGTGATCTCGACGCCGTCGGTGTGGTTCCACTCCGGGTGGCCGGGGGTCTTGGAGCCCCACGTCCGCAGGGCCTTGAGGTCCTCGATCTCGAGCCCGAACCCGGCGAGGTAGAGCTGGATGTACTGGGTGAGCGAGGAGTGCCCGCAGGACAGGACGAACCGGTCGCGGCCCACCCACTTGGGGTCCGCCGGGTCGAGCCGCATGACGCGCTGGTACAGCGTGTAGGCCAGGGGCGCCAGGCTCATGGCGGTACCGGGGTGGCCGCTGCCGCAGTTCTGGACCGCCTCGGCGGCGAGAACACGGGCGGTGTCGACGGCCCGGGTGTCCAGGTCCGTCCAGTCCGAGGGGTGGCGGGCGGTGGTGAGCTCGGTGATCTCCGACGCGCTGGTCACAGGTGGGTCTCCCGGGTCGAGTGTGCGGCGCGGATCCGCGCGCGTGTCGTCGACCACCTTAGTGGTCACCGGCGATCGGGGTCGGGCGGTCCCCGCCCCCGCCTTTTCGCGGGCGTCAGTGGGGAGACGTAGGATCGGCGGGTAAGGCGCGACGAGTGTGACGCGACATCTGCGATGAGGAGTTCCGGTGCACGATTCCACCCCGACCCGGAGTGGGGGGGCTTCCACCTCCGCTCATGAGGACTCGGGGCGGGCGGGCGCGGCCCCCGTCGATGCGGGGCGGAGCCGGCCGCTGGACGTGGTGATGGCCTACATCGCCCTCACCAAGCCGCGCGTCATCGAGTTGCTCCTCGTGGCCGCGATCCCGGCTCTCCTGCAGGCCGACCGCGGTTCGGTGCACCTCGGGCTCATCCTGCTGACCCTGGTCGGCGGGTGGATGGGCGCGGCCAGCGCCAACACCTTCAACATGGTCGTGGACTACGACATCGACCAGGTGATGAAGCGCACCGAGCGCCGTCCGCTCGCCCGGCACGCCGTGACCCGCCGCGCCGCGCTGATCTTCGGCCTCGTCCTGGGCGCGGGGAGCATGCTGTGGCTCGGCCTGCTGGCGAAAAGCTGGCTCGCCGCCTTCTTCATCCTGCTGACGATCCTGTTCTACGTGTTCGTCTACACCATGTTCCTCAAGCGCCGGACCGCGCAGAACGTGGTGTGGGGCGGCGCCGCCGGCTGCATGCCGGTGCTCGTGTCGTGGGCCGTGATCACGGACAACGTCGACGCGGCGACGGGCGCGTGGTGGCAGGCGATCGTCCTGTTCCTCATCATCTTCTTCTGGACGCCGCCCCACACGTGGGCGCTCGCGATGCGCTACAAGGACGACTACGAGGCGGCCGGCGTCCCGATGCTGCCCGTCGTGATGTCCCCCGAGGGCGTCACGCGTCGGATCACCATCTACACGTGGGTCACCGTCCTGTGCACCCTCGCCCTGCTTCCCGCCGCCGGGTGGGTCTACGCCGCCGGGGCGATCGGCTTCGGCGCGTGGTTCATCGTCATGGCCCACCGCCTCGAGGCGGGCGTCCGCCGGGGCGTCGAGGTCAAGCCGCTCAAGCTGTTCATCCTGTCGAACAACTACCTCGCCGGCGTGTTCGTGGCGCTCTCCGTGGACGCGGTGCTGGGCCTGCAGACCCTGTCGGAGATGACGACCCTGTTCTGATCCGGGCCCACCGCTCCCGTCAGCGCGTGGGGTCGAGCGTCACCGAACCGGTGGTCTCCCGCGACTGCAGCGCCCGGTGGGCGTCGGCGGCCTCGGACAGCCCGAACGTGGCGCCGACGCTGAGGCGGAGCGTCCCGTCGAGCAGCGCTCCCAGCACCTCGGAGGCCCGGTCCCGGAACTCCTCGGTCGTGGCGA
Source organism: Actinomycetales bacterium (assembly GCA_012841845.1). GTDB lineage: Bacteria > Actinomycetota > Actinomycetes > Mycobacteriales > Mycobacteriaceae > Dietzia. The sequence goes on from DUTZ01000359.1 coordinate 9,859, forward strand.
TGTGGTCGGCGAGCGTGGGCCGGGTGAGGAACACCGACCCCGCGGCGTTGAGCCGCTGGGGGTCGACGGGCGGGACGGGGCCGCTCGCCGCGCCGAACAGCACGAGGGTGCCGCGCCGGCGCAGGGAGTCCAGGCTCGCGTCGAAGGTGTCCCGGCCCACGCCGTCGAAGACCGCCGCCACCCCGCCGTCGGAGAGCTCCCGCACCCGCTCCGGCGTGGCCTCCTCGTACCGCAGGACGTGCTCGGCGCCGAGGTCGCGGCACAGCCGCGCCTTCTCCTCGGTGGACGTCGTGGTGATCACCCGCAGGTCCCGCGCCGTGGCCATCTGGATGAGCAGCTGGCCTACGCCGCCGGCGCCGGCGGTGACGAGGACGGCGTCGCCCGGCTCCGCCCGGTGGGTGTCGGTGACGAGGTAGTGCGCGGTGAGGCCCTGCAGGAGCATGGATGCGGCCACCTCGTCGGCCACGCCGTCGGGCACCGCGACGAGCTTGTCCGCGGGGACCGCGACGTACTGCGCGTAGGAGCCGGGTCCCTGGCACCAGGCGACCCGGTCGCCGACGACGAGGTCGCGCGTCCCCTCACCGAGTTCCTCGACGACGCCCGCCCCCTCGCTGCCCGGGACGAACGGCAGGTCCGCGGCGTAGTCGCCCTCGCGGAAGTACGTGTCGATGTAGTTGACGCCGATCGCCGTGGTCCTCACCAGGACCTCGCCCGGGCCCGGCGAGGGGACCTCGCGGTCGACCGGGGTGAGGACGTCGGGGCCGCCGTGTCGGGTGATCTCGATGGCACGCATGGGCACCAGTATCCGCGTCCCGGCCGGCTCCCGCAGCGCCGATTCCGGGGGCGGACGGTGACGAGGTCGGGAGCGCCGCCCGGGCGTGGGCGGTGGAGGCGATAGGCTACCCCCATGAGCCTGCAGATCCTTTCCCAGTACGCCGGGGGACCGCGAGTCCGGGCGACCGGCTGGCCGGCCGTGACGACGAGCGGATCCGGCGCCGCCCCCGCGCCCGCGGAGACGCCGGC
>DUTZ01000360.1 GCA_012841845.1 Actinomycetales bacterium
CGGCGGCCCTCAGAGGGGTCGCCGACTCGTCGGGAGGGTCGCCGATTTCGGGGAGGGCGGGGGGAGGGGGTCACGGGGCGGGGGCCGCCTCGGCGGTGGTCGCCGGCACGTCGCGGACGAGCGCGGCGACCTCGCGGAGGAAGTCCACGATGCGCGGGCCCCAGCGGCTGGCGATGTCCTCGTCCACCACGTGCACCCGGCCCTCGCGGACGGCCGTGAGCCCGTCCCAGCCGGCGCGCTCGGCGACGGATTCGGGCGTGACGCCGCAGCACTGGGCGTCGGCCAGGAAGACCAGGTCGGGGTCGGCCTCGAGGATGAGCTCCTCGGACAGCTGTGGGTAGGCGTCGTCGCCGGTCGCGATGGACCGCAGGCCCAGCAGCTCGTAGGCGTTGCCGATGTAGGTGGCGTCGGTGACCGTGTAGTAGGTGTCGTCCAGCTCGTGGAAGTAGGTGAGCGGCTCCGCGCGCTCGGGGACGGAGGCGACGATCTCGTCGATCTCGGTGCGCATCCGCTCCACGAGGTCGTCGGCCGCGTCCTCGTGCCCGGTCGCGGCGCCGACCTGCTCGATCTGGTCGTAGGTGTCGTCCACGTCGTCACCCGCCGGGAGGAGCAGGACCTCGACCCCGGCGCGCTCGAGTCCGGAGACGAGCCCGCCGTTGTCGTCGGTCGTCACCACCAGGTCGGGCGCGTAGCCGAGGATCGCCTCGACGTTGGGCGTGTAGCCCGACAGCTCGGTGACGGGCACCTCGGCGGGGAAGTCGGACTGCTCGTCCACGGCCACCACCTGCTCGCCCGCGCCCACCGCGTAGAGCATCTCGGTGGTGGTGGGGCTCAGCGAGACGATCGCCTGCGGCGGGCCCGCCGCGTCGTCGGGGCCGGAGTCCTCCCCGGCGGGCGCCGCGCACGCGGTCGCGGTAAGCAGCAGTGCGGTGAGCAGGGGCAGGGTGCGGGTGAGTGGCACGACCGTCCTTCGTCCGAGGGCAGTGGGTACGAACCGCCGCACCGGCCGACCTGGCTCACCCTGACGGGATCACAGTTGCGGGACAGCGTCGGATTCGCACCGACTTCCACCGGGTACCGCGGTGCCCCGCCGCCGGGGCGGGACTCCTGCAGCTTATCCGCCCAGCACCACGCCCTCGCGCCGCGGGTCGGCGCCGCCGACGAGCGTGCCGTCGGACTGCCGGAGGATCGCCGAGAGCCCCGACGACTGGTCCTCGGTGGACACCTCGTGCCCGAGCTCGCAGAGCCGGTCTAGGAGCGCGGCGTCGTCGGCCACCCGCGGGGTGCTCGCCGCCGATGCCGGTCTCGGGGGAGTTGGCGGCGCCGAACGCCGGCGCGGAGACCGCCTGCTGCGGGTCGAGGCCCCAGTCGACGCGGCCGACCAGGGTCTTGACGACGAACTGGATGATCTTGGACCCGCCCGGCGAGCCCACGACGGCGCGGAGCTCACCGCGGTCCTCCGGGGTGCCGTCGAACACCAGTGTCGGCGCCATCGACGAGCGCGGCCGCTTGCCCGGCTGCACCCGGTTGGCCTGGAGCTCGCCGGCCTCGTCGCGCGGCTCGGCGGAGAAGTCGGTGAGCTGGTTGTTGAGCAGGAACCCCTCGACCATCTGGAAGGACCCGAACGCGGACTCGACCGTCGTGGTGAGCGAGGCGGCGTTGCCCTCGGCGTCGACGATGCTGATGTGTGTGGTGCCGTGCTCCGGCCCGGTGTGCACGCCGCGGGCGTCGAAGGGGAACTCGCCGGCCTCGGCCTCGCCCATCGACCGCTCGGGGTCGATGAGCGCGCCGCGCTCGGCGAGGTAACCGGGCTCGAGGATCGTCAGGGGGTCGTCGCCGGGCGGGGGGACGAAGTCGGGGTCGGCCACGTAGACGTCCCGGTCGGCGTAGGCGAGCCGCTCGGCCTCGGTCACCAGGTGCACCGCCTCGGGCGCGGGGAGTCCGCCGTCGGCGTCGACTTCGGTGGGCGGGTGCGCGGCGAGGTCGCGGTCGGCGAGGATGCCGAGCGTGGACGCCACCGCCGTGCCGCCCGACGACGGCGCGGGCATCCCGCACAGGGTGAGGTCGCGGTAGGCGGTGCACAGCGGCTCGCGCGTGACGGACTCGTACCCCGACAGGTCCTCGAGCGTCATGGCGCCGGGCGTGACGCCCTCGCGCGGCGTGCTCACCTGCTCGACGATCGCCTCGGCGATCGGCCCGGTTCAGAACGCGTCGGCGCCCTCGGTCGCCACCGCCGAGAGCGTCTTGGCGTACGCGGGGTTGGTCAGGCGCGTGCCGGCCGGCTTGCC
>DUTZ01000361.1 GCA_012841845.1 Actinomycetales bacterium
CGCGGTGCCGGCGGCGGAGGCGACCAGCGCCGCGGCGGGCCCGACGCCGTCCGCGCGGTGGACCACCACGGTGCCGTCGGCGGCGGAGGCGATCTCGCGGGCCACCGCGGCGGCGACCGGCCCGTGGCCCACGACGAGGACCGACGGCGGCGCCTCGTGCCCGTCCTCGTCCGCGGTGCCGGTCACGAGAGCCCCGTGAGCGACCACCACAGCGGCATGACAAAGGCCACGAGCAGCAGCCCGGCCACGCCGACGGCGATCCCGATGGTCGCCATGTCCTTGGTCTTGATCTCGCCGGTCGCGTACGCGATCGCGTTGGGCGGCGTAGAGACCGGCAGCGCCATGCCGAGGCCGCACACCACCGCGAGCCCGACCGCCATCACCACCGAGTCGGTGCCCACGGTCACCGCGAGCCCGGGCACGAGCGGGATGAGCAGGTTGGCGGTGGCCGAGTTGGAGATGAGGGTGCCGAGGAGGATCGCGAGGGCCAGCAGCCCCAGTGTGACGACGAGGCCGGGCATCGCGGCCCAGTCGACGAGTCCGATCATCCACTCGTCGAGCCCCGTGGCCGACACGCCGCTACCGAGCGCGATGCCACCGGCGACGAGCCACAGCACGGGCCACTGCAGGCGGCGCAGGTCCTCGCCCGTCATCACCGACGTGGCGAGCAGGACCGTCACCGGGAGGAACGCCACCGTGGCGGCCGGGATCCCGTGGACGGCCTCGCTGAGCCAGAGCAGCACCGTCGCAGCGGCCACGACGTAGAACAGGACCGCCCTGGGCCGGGTGTCGAGGTCCACGGTGATGTCGATGTCCACGGCCGTGCCCCGGTCGAGGTAGCGCACCGAGAGCAGCGCCCACGCGATGACCAGCAGGATCAGCACGAGCGGCGTGGTGGCCACGAGCCAGTCCACAAAGGTGAGGGGGTGCCCATGGTCGGCGAGTGTTCCCACCGCGATCGCGTTTGGCGGGGAGCTCACGGGCGTGAGCAGGCCGCCGACCGCGGCGGCGACGGGGATGCTCAGCGCCAGGCCGGTGCGGGCGGCGGGGGAGGGGGAGACCGCCAGGACCGGCACGAGGACGGCGAGCATCGTCGCGGTGGTGGCGGTGTTGGACATGAACGCCGAGAGCACCGCGGTGATGAGCATGAGGCCCAGCACGGTCAGGCGCAGGTTGCCGCGGAACGGGCGCAGCAGCACGGCGGTGAGGTTGCGGTCGAGCCGGTACTTGGCGGCGCCGTCGGCCAGGAGGAAACCGCCCAGGAAGAGGATGATCACCGGGTGGGCGAGCGTCGCGTAGATCGACGCCGCGGTGGGCGCCTCGAACGCCTCGCCGCCCGGCCCCGCGACGGCGGCGCCGAAGCCGACCAGCGCCTCGTCGGAGATGAGCAGCACCTGCAGGAAGATCACGAGGACCGCGGTGGCGACCAGCGGGATCGCCTCGGTCACCCAGAGGATCACCGCCACCGCGAACACCGCGAGCATGCGCTGCGCGGGGGGCTCGAGGCCGGGGATGTCGACGACGAGGACGAGCAGCGGCACGAGGACCGCCAGTGTCACGCCGAACCGCTGGAGCGTCGTGCCGGGGAGTCGTCGTGCGGAGCGGGAGGCCGGTCGGGGAGCCGCGGTCTGGGCGGTGGAGCCGGTCACGTCACATCCTGCGGGCGTCGGTGGGGAGGGGGTCCGGGGCCCACCCTAGCGCCGGATCGGGGATCGGGGTCCCCTCAGACCGCGTACTCGGAGCGGACGTCGCGGGTGCGCATGTGCTCGAACCAGAAGGAGAGGAACGGGACGGTCCCCGCCAGCGCCGTGAGCAGCGTGCGGGACGCCTTCCAGCGCGCCTTGATGGCCAGGTCGAGCGTCATGAACAGGTAGAGGATGTAGAACACGCCGTGCGCCTGGCCGATGTAGGTGAACCAGTCCGGGGCGTCCGAGGAGCTCTCCAGGATGAGGTACTTGTAGACCATCTCCACGGTGAGCACGAGCAGCCACACACCGGTGATCCAGGCGAGCACGCGGTACCGCGCGAGCGCGCCCTTGATCTTGCCGTCCGGGTCCGGCTTGCGCGTGTCGGTGGTGCGGGTGTCTGCGGTGGTCATGGTGCGGGGTTCTCCTGGGGTCGGTCGGCGGGACGGTCGCCGCTCCGGCGGTCCCGCCTGTCGAGGTCGGCGAGGTAGGCGTTGTAGGCGCGCAGGCCCTCGTCCTCGGGTTCGGCCGCCGCGGCGGGGCGCCGGGTCGGCAGGATGTCGGACGGGATCTCGGTGGGCGTGGAGCCCGGACGACGGCGCCGGGTCCGGTCCCGGGGCGCGGCGGCGCGCTCGTCGTCGTCACCGTGGTCACCCCGGCCCCCGGCGCCCCCGCCGGCCCGGGGCGGCGCGCTC
>DUTZ01000362.1 GCA_012841845.1 Actinomycetales bacterium
GGGCCGCAGCCGGGCCGTAGCCGGGCCGTAGCCGGGCCGCTGCCCGACGGCCGCCCACCAGCCTGGCCGCGCGCGATTTCGTGGACAATGGTGTACATGACCCAGTTCGGAGATCTCCTCGGCCCCCCGCCCACCCGTCTCACCGGCGACCCGGAGGCGGAGGACGCCCTGGCCGCGGGCGAGGACGCCCGCACGGTAGCGGCGGCGCACCCGTCGGCGTCGGTGGCGTGGGCGGAACTCGCGGAGAAGGCGCTGGACGCCGGCGACGCCGTCACCGCCTACGCCTTCGCGCGCACCGGCTACCACCGCGGCCTCGACCAGCTGCGCCGCCACGGCTGGAAGGGCTTCGGTCCGGTGCCGTACGACCACGAGCCGAACCGGGGCTTCCTCCGCTGCGTCGCCGCACTGGCCCGCGCCGCGCAGGCGATCGGTGAGGACGACGAGTACACCCGCTGCCTGGACCTGGTCAATGAGTCAGACCCGCACGCCGCCGCGCCTCTCGGCCTGGCGTGACCGTCTCGACGCCCGCGCGTTAGGCGTCTACGCGGCGCTGCCCACGCCGCTGCGCACGCGTACGCGGCGGCTGGGCTACGCGTTCCTGCCGATCCTGCAGTGCGGCCTCGCGGCCGGGCTCGCGTGGGTGATCGCCTTTGACGTCCTCGGCCACGAGCGCCCGTTCTTCGCGCCCATCGCCGCGGCCCTCGCGCTGGGCACGGGCATGGGGCGGCGCGTGCGCCGGGGGGTCGAGCTCATCCTCGGGGTGATCGTGGGCGTGGGCCTGGGCGACCTGCTCATCGCGCAGATCGGCTCGGGTGGCTGGCAGATCGCGGCGGTGGTGGTGCTGGCGATGTCGGCGGCCGTGTTCCTCGACCGCGGGGCGCTGGTGGGTACGCAGGCGGCGTCGTCGGCGATCCTCGTGGCCACGCTCCTGCCACCGGGCAGCGCGGGCGGTTACGAACGGATGGTCGACACGGCCGTGGGCGGCGCGGTGGCGATCGCGGCGATGGCGCTCATGCCGGTCCACCCGCTGCGCCGTGTCCGGCGGGAGGCGGCGTCGCTGCTCGGCGTGGCGTCGTCGGTGCTGCGCGAGGTGTCGCAGGGGTTGGACGACGACGACTCCGACCGCATCCGGACGGCCCTGCAGGACGCCCGGGACACCCAACCGGCGATCGACATGGTGGAGGAGCAGCTCGCGGGCGCCCGCGAGCTGGTCCGGATCTCGCCGTTCTACCGGCGCCGGCGGCCGGAGGAGGTGGAGCTGGCGCGGATCCTCAACCCGCTGGACAACGGCATCCGCAACATCCGTGTGCTGGCGCGACGGGCGATCGTCGCCGTCGACGACCAGGTGGACGCCCCGCCCGCGCTCGCCGGGCTCACGTGGCACCTGGGCGACGCGCTCGAGGTGCTGGCCCGCCGGGTGGCGGACGACCCCGACGCGCCGACCGACGCGGAGGTGCACCGCGCGCTGCGGGCCGTGTCGGCGGAGGCGCGGCGCGAGCTCATCACGGACGGCGGCCTCACGGAGACGGTGATGCTCGCGCAGATCCGCTCGATCCTCGTCGACATGATGCAGGTGGCGGGCCTGAGCAAGATCTCGGCGCTGGCCGCGCTGCCGCCGACGGTGCGGACGCCGGCGGTGGAGCCGGAGGTGCTCGAGGAGTGGCCCGACTCGGCGGACCGGCCGCCGCGCGGGGTGCCGCCGCTCAGGGCGACACGAGCCTCCATGGATCGGCGTGGCGGTAGAAGCTCGCTCTCTTGACGGGGCGCCGGCCGGGGACGCCGTCGCGGGTCACCACCCCGGCGTCGGTGCCCAGCTGGACGGCGCGGGCGTCGAACCACTCGAGTCGCCGGAGCAGGCCGCGCCGCCGGCCCGCGGTGGCGCGCACTCCCGGCAGCCCGGGTGAGGGGTGCACGACCAGTGCCTCGATCTCGCCGGTGAACACGCGGTCGTCGTCCGCGTAGGCCTCGCCGGTGAGCGGCCCGCCGTCGGGACCGGTGACGGTGACCTCGCCGACGACGGCGGTGCCGGTCTCGTCGCGGACTAGCGGCACCTCGCGGACGGTGCCGCTCATCCCGAGGCGGGCGGCGGCGGACCCGGTGGGCAGGCCGTAGGCGCGGGTGACGGCGCCGGCCTCGGCGGCGACGTAGGCGATCTCCACGTCCAGCCGCTCGAGGCGCATGAAGCGCGTGAGCAGGGCGGCGAGCGCGGCGTCGGTGCCGCACACGAGCAGCCGCCGGTCGGGGTCGAGTTCGCGGAGCACGCGGTCGGCCTCGTCCCGGGTGGGGATCTCGGCGCACTCGACGCGCGCGTGTTCCACGAGCACCGGGGGCACCGGCGCCTCGCCGCAGCGGATGACGATCATGGGTCCATCATGGCCGCCGCCGGGCCGCCC
>DUTZ01000363.1 GCA_012841845.1 Actinomycetales bacterium
AAGGAGGGCTACGCCTTCCCGGCCATCAACTGCACCTCCTCGGAGACCATCAACGCGGCCATCAAGGGCTTCGCCGACGCCGGTTCCGACGGCATCATCCAGTTCTCCACCGGCGGCTCCGAGTTCGGCTCGGGTCTCGGCGTCAAGGACATGGTCACCGGCGCCGTCGCACTCGCCGAGTTCGCGCACATCGTCGCCGAGAAGTACGACGTTCTGGTCGCGCTGCACACCGACCACTGCCCGGAGGACAAGCTCGACGGCTTCGTCCGCCCGCTGCTGGAGATCTCCAAGGAGCGCGTCGCCAACGGGCAGAACCCGCTGTTCCAGTCCCACATGTGGGACGGCTCGGCCGTGCCGATCGAGCGCAACCTCGAGCTCGCGCAGGAGCTGCTGGACAAGGCCGACGAGGCCAACATCATCCTCGAGATCGAGATCGGCGTGGTCGGTGGCGAGGAGGACGGCGTCGAGAACGAGATCAACGAGAAGCTGTACACCACCGAGGAGGACTTCCAGAAGACCCTCGACGCCCTCGGCGCGGGCAACACCGGGCAGCGCTACCTGCTCGCCGCGACCTTCGGCAACGTCCACGGCGTGTACAAGCCGGGCAACGTCAAGCTCAAGCCCGAAGTCCTCAAGATGGGCCAGGAGGCGGCGGTCAAGCACCTCGGCCTCAACGAGGGCGACCAGCCGTTCGACTTCGTCTTCCACGGCGGCTCGGGCTCGGCCAAGAGCGAGATCGAGGAGGCGCTGTCCTACGGCGTCATCAAGATGAACGTCGACACCGACACCCAGTACGCGTTCACCCGCCCGGTGGCCGCGCACATGTTCTCCAACTACGACGGGGTCCTCAAGGTCGACGGCGACGTGGGCAACAAGAAGACCTACGACCCGCGCTCGTACCTCAAGAAGGCCGAGGCCGCGATGACCGAGCGCGTCGTGGAGTCGTGCAACGACCTCAAGTCGGCCGGCCGGTCGCTGCTCAAGGGCTGATCGAACGCGGACGCGCCGGACTGGCGCCCTGCGAGGAACCCCGGGATGCTGCGGAAGCGGCGCCCCGGGGTTCCGGCGTCCGTAGGCTCCGGGGCATGACGTCGATCGACTACCGGGTGGTCGTGGACGGACTGGCGTTCGCCGAGGGCTGCCGGTTCGTCCGCGGCGCGCTGTGGTTCTCCGACATGCACCACCGCGCGGTGCACCGCGTGGACCCGACGACCGGGGAGTCCCTGGGGCGGTGGCAGACCCCGGACAAGCCCTCCGGGTTGGTGATCGGGGACGACGACGAAGTGACCGTCACCCAGATGGAGTCCCGCACGGTGGCGCGCCTCGACGCCGAGGGCGGGCTGAATACGATCGCGGACCTGTCCGCCGTCGCGGACTGGCACGTCAACGACATGACCGATGCGCCCGGCGGTGGCCTGTACGTCGGCAACTTCGGTGACGACTCGGTGCCCCCGGCGCCGCCGCGGCCCGGGCGGCTCGCGCATGTCTCCGCCGCCGGCGAGGTAGCCGGTGTGGCCGACGACCTGGGGTTCGCCAACGGGTTGGTGCGCGTGGCCGGAGGTGCGGTCCTGCTGGTGGCGGAGACCCGCTCGGACCCGCCGCGGATCACCGCGTTCGACGTGGCGGAGGACGGCGGGCTGTCCGGCCGGCGCGTGTTCGCGGAGTTCTCCGGTGCGCACATGCCGGACGGGCTCGCGGCCACGTCCTCCGGCGAGGTCCTGGTGGCGATGCCGTTCGCCAGGGAGCTCGTGCTGCTGGATGCCGGTGGAGCCGTGGTTCGCACGTTCCCGGTCGACCGGATGCCGTACTCGTGCGCGATCGACGAGGCTACCCGGACGGCGTACGCGTGCCTGTCCTCCTCGTGGGAGGAACAGGAGTGCCTGCGTGAGCGCGACGCGGCCGTCGTCGCCTTCCCGCTCGACGCCGACGCGTAGGCGCGCGCCCGGGCTGCCGGACCCCGCGAATCAGCCGGGCTGCTGGCCTGTCGGCAGCGCACCCATGCCGACGCCGGTCTCGCACACGGTCCACGCGCCGTTCTCGTGCCGCAGGCGCAGCTCCTCGGGCCCGGCACCCTCGCTGCCCTCGCCCGCGGACTCGACGGTGGCCACGGCGTCGTCGCCGTCGACCTCGACACCGGTCACGGACAGTTCCTCGGGGAAGGACCCGATGATCCGCTCCCGGAACATGGCGTCCAGGTCGACACCGGTGCTGGCGCCGGACCCGGCGATCGCGTCGAGCATCTCCTGCGGCATCCGCTGCTCCTCACAGAGCCGGGAGTTGAAGTCGGCGAGCGACTCCGACGAGCCCAGGTCGCGCAGGACCTGCTCGATCTCGCGCTCGGTCCGCGCGGAGGACGACAGCGGCCCCGCCAGGAAGGCCCACGCGACGGCGGCCACCACGAGCACCGCCACCACGGCCACCATGGCCACCACGAGCAGGCGGCTCCGGTCCTCTCGGCGACCGGCCGGGCCGCCCGCTTCGGTATGGCCCCCGGTGTCCGGCTGATGGCTCGTCGTCGTCATTCCTTACCCCCTGGCTCCGGTCCGACCCGCCACGGTAGCGGACCGGCCTGACGTTCCGGGGGCGCAGGGGCGGCGCGGAGGGGACGCGGGGCGGCACCGACCCGGAGGTACCCCGTCCCCCTCACGAGACGGCAAGTTACCCTTCAGGCATGCGACGGCGTTCTCACAGCTTTTTCCGTGTGATCACCGGCGGCCTGGCCGCCTCGGCGCTGGTGCTGGGCGGGATCACCCCGGCCCACGCCTACGGTCAGGAATGGACGCAGTACCGCTCCACCTCGACCAACAACACGCAGGTGGTGACCGGGGCGCAGCAGATCTTCTCCGGCGCGATCCCCACCGCGAACGAGGTGCGGGCGACGCCGGTCGTCGCCGACGGCAAGGTCTTCGTGGGCAGCCACGACACCGGCGAGATGCAGGCGTTCGACCTCGCCACCGGCAAGGAGCTGTGGAAGAAGCAGGCCCCGAACTGGATCCACTCGGAGATGATCTACTCCGGCGGCCGGATCTTCGTGGGCTTCGGCAACCGCTTCGCCAACGAAGGCCCGGAGGGGTACCGCGGCTCGGGGGAGAGCGGCGTGCTGAGCCTGGACCCGGACACGGGCGCCCAACACTGGCGGTACGACACCCCGGGCCAGGTCATGCCGACCCCGGTCGCGGTCAACGGCGCGGTGTGGGCGGTGACCGGCGACCGGCGGCTGTACAAGCTCGACCCGGCGTCGGGAGAGGCGCTGGACATCGTCGAGACCGGGCACGTCCACAGCATGTCCTCGCCGTCCGAGCGGGACGGGGTCCTGTTCTTCGGCGGGGGATCGCCGGCGCCGTACACGTTCTTCGCCTACGACACCGGGGCCGAGGAGTTCGCCTGGCAGCGCGAGTTCCCGGAGTTCAACCGCGGACTGGACGACGTCCCGCCCGCCGTCGACGAGGGCGTGGTGGTCACCACCGCCAACCGCACGCTGGTCCCCGGGATCACCGGACCCCGGGAGGAGCACACCATCGTGGCGATGGACCACCGGACCGGCGACGTGCGGTGGCGGCACGTCCTCGGGGAGGGGCCGGCGCCCATCAACAACCGCTCGGGCGCGCCCACGATCCACGACGGCGCGGTGTTCGTGGGCAGCCCCACGACCGGGGCCGCCTATGCCTACGACCTGCAGTCCGGCGCACCGCTGTGGCGCAACCCGATCGGCGCCATCAAGGGTGCGCCTGTGGTGCGGGACGGCAGCGCCTACTTCTCCACCACCGCCGGGGACGTCTACCGCCTCGACGTCCGCACCGGCGCGATCACCGGGATCCTCGAACTCGAGGGCGCGCTCGCCCCGGCCGGTCCGATCATCGTGGACGACACCCTGGTGGTGCCCAGCCAGAGCCGGAACGTCTACTTCGTGCCGCTGGCGGAGTTCCCCGCCGCCGGCGCCGCGGCCGGCCCCACGGCCAGCCTCGGGGACCCGGCCTCGCCCTTCGGCTCGGTCGGCGACGGTGCGGCGAGCGTCTCGGGGTCGCTCGGCGTCGAGGCCGGGTCGCTCGACCCCGCGTACTGACGCGGGGGCCGGACCCCGTGCTGACGCGCGGGGCCGGCCGCCGGATCAGGGCAGCGGCCCCGCGGGCTCCACGCGGTTGCTGCCGTGCGCGGTCCGCCAGCTGCTCATGAGGTAGGCGCCGGTCGCGGGGTCCTCGCGCGCCACGATCGCCCAGTAGTCGCAGTGCGCGAAGTCCCGGGTGAACTCGACCACCGCGTAGCCGTGGCGGTCGAGATCCACCCAGCGGACGTGGTGGTTGGCCCCGCGCAGCGCCTCCTGTGCGGTCACGGACAGGCCGTTGCCCTCTGGCAGCGGCAGGCCGGGCTGCGAGAGCATGTCGTCGATGTTGTTGCTGGTGATCGACGTACCCACGAACTCGACGGCGGCCGTGCCCGCGCCCGGGTAGTTGGCCGGCTCCACGGGGATGTCGCACGCCCACGAGGTGTGGATGTCGCCGGTGAGAAAGACGAAGTTCCGCTTACCCGTGCCCTCCATGGTCTCGATGAGCCGGCGGCGCTCGGCGGCATAGCCGTCCCACTGGTCCGGGTTGTACGGCATGCCCTCGCGGGGCAGGCCCAGCAGTTCGGTCATCGCGGCGGTGGTGCGCGGCTCGAGCGGCGGGATGAGGACCGGGGTGAACATGACCGAGTTGCCGATGACGTTCCAGCGGGCAGTCGAGGTCTCCCAGCCGCGGACCAGCCAGTCGAACTGGGCGGCGCCGGTCATGGTGCGGCCCGGGTCGTCGATCGCGCGGCCGTCGGTCATGCCCGACTGCTCCGAGCGGTACGAGCGCAGGTCCAGCATGCTCAGTTCGGCCAGCGAGCCCCAGCGTAGACGCCGGTACAGGTGGCCACCGTCTCGCAGCGCCTCGGGTCGGACCGGCATCCACTCGAAGTAGGCCTGCGAACTCGCCGCCTTGCGGTCGGCCCACGGGCCCTCGTGCGGCTGGTGGTTCTCGGCGCCGCCGGCCCAGGAGTCGTTGGCGGACTCGTGGTCGTCCCACGTGCAGATCCACGGCACGTGAGCGTGGAGGTTCTGCAGGTCCGGGTCCGTGCGGTACTGGGCCAGGCGGATCCGGTAGTCGGCCAGGGTGACGATCTCGTGCGGTGGCTCGTGCGGGCGGACCACGCCGTACTTCCCCGCGTACTCGCCTACCGGGTACTCGTAGATGTAGTCGCCCACCTCGATCACCGCGTCGAGGTCGCCGCGCGCCTGCATGTGGCGGTAGCCGGAGAAGAAGCCCGCCTCCCAGTTGGAGCACGAGACCAGGCCCACCCGCCACCGGCCGCTGCCGGGCATCGCGCCGTCCGCGGGGGCGGTGCGGGTGCGGCCCACCGGTGAGACCTGGCCCTGCGCCCGGAACCGGTAGTGGTACCAGCGGTCGGGGGCGAGGCCGGTGCAGTCGAACTTGACCGTGTGGTCGCGGCCCGCGTCCGTGACCACCGAGCCGGTGCGGACGACCTGGCTGAAGTCCGGGTCCGCGGCGATCTCCCAGCTGACGGCGACAGGGGCGCCGAGACCGGAACCGGGCAGGGCGTCGGGGGCGGGCGTGACCCGCGTCCACAGGATCACGCGGTCGGGCATGGGGTCGCCGGACGCGACGCCGTGCCGGAACACGCGCTCGTCGGCGGCGGCGGTCGCGGCGGTACCGGCGACGAGTCCGCCGGAGAGGGCGGACGTGCCGGCGGCGGCGCCGGCGAGGGCGCCGGCCTTGAGCACGGTGCGGCGGCGGACGGCGGAGGGGGCGTTCGAGGGGAGGGGCGCAGACGTCATTGCACCAGTTCACCGCACCGGAGTGCGCTCGGGAACAGGTTTGGTCGAAACGTCGCCGAGTGTTCACCGGGCGGAGGTGCCCGGCGGGCCACGGCTCCCGGGCATCCCTAGGCTCCCGCGCGCGCTTCGGGCAGCCGCGCCCCTGGCTCCCGCACCCCCTGGCTCCCGCGCGCGCTTCGGGCAGCCGCGCGCGG
>DUTZ01000364.1 GCA_012841845.1 Actinomycetales bacterium
AGCTCGAGGTACTCGGAGAACGTGGGCTCCTCGGCCTCGGGGTCGAGCCACATGCCCTGCTCCTTGGCGTAGGCCTCCACGAGGGCCAGCTGGTCCTCGTCGCGGCCGGTCAGGCGCAGGTAGTCGATGGTCTCGCCGTCGATCGGGAACATGGCACAGGTCGAGCCGAACTCGGGGCTCATGTTGCCGATCGTGGCGCGGTTGGCCAGCGGCACGGCGGCCACGCCGGCGCCGTAGAACTCGACGAACTTGCCGACGACGCCGTGCTGGCGCAGCATCTCGGTGATCGTGAGCACGACGTCGGTCGCGGTGACGCCCGGCTTGATCTCGCCGCTGAGCTTGAAGCCCACGACGCGGGGGATGAGCATCGAGATGGGCTGGCCCAGCATCGCGGCCTCGGCCTCGATGCCGCCGACGCCCCAGCCGAGCACGCCGAGGCCGTTCTGCATCGTGGTGTGCGAGTCGGTGCCCACGCAGGTGTCGGGGTAGGCCTGGCCGTTACGGACCATCACCGAGCGCGCGAGGTACTCGATGTTGACCTGGTGGACGATGCCGGTGCCCGGGGGGACCACCTTGAAGTCGTCGAAGGCGCCCTGGCCCCAGCGCAGGAACTGGTAGCGCTCCTCGTTGCGCTGGTACTCGATCTCGACGTTCTTCTCGAACGAGTCGGGGCCGCCGAAGGACTCGATGATCACCGAGTGGTCGATGACCATCTCGGCCGGGGCGAGCGGGTTGACCTTGTCCGGGTCGCCGCCCAGGGTCTTGACGGCCTCGCGCATCGTGGCGAGGTCGACGATGCAGGGCACGCCGGTGAAGTCCTGCATGATCACGCGGGCGGGCGTGAACTGGATCTCGGTGTCCGGCTCGGCGTTCGGGTCCCAGTTCGCCAGGGCCTCGACGTGGGCCTTGGTGACGTTCGCGCCGTCCTCGGTGCGCAGCAGGTTCTCGGTGAGGACCTTGAGGGAATAGGGGAGCTTCTCGGCCCCCGGAACCGCCGACAGGCGGAAGATCTCGTAGGAATCGCCGCCGACCTCAAGGGTCCCCTTGGCGCCAAAGCTGTCAATGCTTGCTGTCACGTCAGCTCCACTCGTGGTGAGAAATTCGGTTCGACATCCCTCCCGGCAGGTCCTGCGCGACGCGGGGCGCCGCCGGCTCTGCCGGGCGGGCACTGGCTCCATTGTGGACCCTCGCGCCCGGATTGCGACCGCCAATTTACCAGTACGCCCGTTCTGTATTCCTGACGCCACGCCCGTCCGTGGGGGTCGGGCACGGATTCGGCGGGCGACGGCGCGTGGCGCCGGGGCCTCGACGGGGGGATGGCACCATGGCCACGTGAACACCTCCGACGACGACGTGACGCTGCTCGCCTACGAGTCCGAGCCGGTGATCTCCCTGAAGGAGGGAGAGGACCCCTTCTGGCTCGACTACCGGGCCGTCATGGAGGACCTCGCGGACGACGGGGTCTCCGCGCCCGAGCCGTACGTCGAGGGCCTGCGCACCGTCGTCACCGAGGCCGCCGACCGCGGGCTCGACCTCAAGGTGGTCTACACGGAGGCTCCGACCGGCGTGCACACCGACCCGCGCGACGTGGCGAACCTGCTGGGGCAGGAGTACGAGGGGACGATCTTCGTCCGCACCCCCATGTTCGTGGGCAGCTCGAGCGACACGATTCCGCGTCACCAGCTCGAGGCCGGCCAGGACGACGCGATCGAGGAATTCGACCCGGTGGCCTCCGCGGCCGTGTTCTCCCACAAGATCACCCAGCCCGCACCCCCGTGGGGCACCTATTCGGCCGTCCTCCTCGTGCTCGCGGTGATCGCCGTCGCCGCCTTCGCCGTGGCGCTGCGCCGCCGGCTCCGCTGAGGGCCCACCCTGCCCGGATCGCACCGCCCGGCCGTTCCTGGCCGCCCGTCCAACCCGCTCCGCGCGCCTGATCCCGTCGCGCGGGGGCCGTTCCACCCCACCCGGGGACCCGCCGCGCCCCGGGGGCGCCGCCCCGCCATAAGCGCAGGTCACCACGCACCGTAGGCACCACTAGTCACACGAGTCACACCAGTCACACGGCGCGCCTCCGTGCGCGGGAAGTTACAGCAGTGTATTTAGCGCACTCGTGTTTCGATTGCGTCTTCTGTGACCTACGGTGCTAGAGGAACAACAGTTTCAGCCGGGTCTGAATGAGGCTCCAGTGGCGCAGGGGAAGGCATCACCGGAGTTCTCATCCACCCCGGCGACGCGTCCCGCGCTGCGGGACGCGCGGTGAGCCGTACCCCGGTACGGCAATCGGAAGGTGAGACGTGGAGCCTGACAAGTCGATGACCCGTGCGCTGGACACGCGGCGAGCACCGAGGAACAGACGCGCGGGAGGGCGTGCCGTACTGGCGGCCGTCCTGGTCCTGGGGACCGCGTCGGCCGGGGTCCCCGTGCCGGTGGCCGTGGCCCAGGAGGCGCCGGCCGCCTCGCCCGCCCCCGACGACATCAGCGGCCTCATCCGGGCCGTCGCCGACGCCACCGCGCGCCTCGACGCCGCCCGCCAGGACATCGCGGTCAAGCGCGAGGGCGTCAACAAGACCCTCGTGGACCTGCAGATGGCCCGCGTCGAACTAGACCGGGCCTCCGCGGCGGCCGACACCGCCGCGCAGGAGCGGGAGCGCGCCGATTCCGGCGTCGACTCGGCGCGCGAGACGCTCGACGACTACGCGAGCATGCTCCACCGCCAGGGCACCGCACCCGGCGTGGCCTCGCAGATCCTCGACCCCGCCGGGCCGGGGGCCGCGGGGGATCGCCAGGAGCTGCTCCAACGGGCAGCCGCGGACCAGCACCGCGTGGTGGGCGACATGGTCACCGCCCGCGACGAGGCGACCCGCCGCGAGGCCGAGGCCACCTCGGCCCGCACCGCGGCCGAGGAGCGGTACGCCGACGCCTCCGCCCGCCGCGACGCCGCCGAGGCCGAGGTCTCCTCCGTCACCGCCGAGGTCACTGCGCTCGAGCAGGAGGTCGCCGACCTCACCCGCGCCCTCGAGGAGAACCGGGACTCGCTCGAGGCGGCCGGCGGCACCCCGGCACCCCTGCCCTCCGAGGCCGGCGCCGTGGACATCGACCAGGACGCCGCCCGCGTGGAGGCACAGAGCCGGCTCGCCGCCGACCCCTACGCCGAGGACCGTGCGGCCGACATCGCCGGCGCGCTGCCCTCGCACCTCGACCTGGGGGCGGTCCGCCGCCTCGCGGCCGGCTCCTCGGACCGCGTGTCCCAGCAGGTCGGCGGGGCGATCGACACCGGCAGCCTCGACGGAACGGTCGACGCCGGCAGCGTCGCCGACGCCGTGTCCGCCGGCATCGACGGCGACACCGACGCGATCATCCAGCAGGTCATCGACGCCATCAGCGGGACCGACACCGGCTCGCTCTACTCGGAGCCGGGGAGCCCCGGGGCGCCGGCGAACCCGGGCGGCGGGACCTCGCCGGGGACGCCCCCCGCGGGCGGGAACCAGGGCGGCGACCAGGGCGGGAACACCGGCACGCCCTCGCGCGACGCCAAGGTCGAGACCGTGGTCAACCGGGCGCTCTCGCAGCTCGGTGTGCCGTACGCCTGGGGCGGCGGCGACGCCAACGGCCCCACGCGCGGCATCCGCGACGGCGGGGTCGCCGACCGGCACGGCGACTACAACAAGATCGGTTTCGACTGCTCCGGGCTCATGATCTATGCGTTCGCCGGCATCGGTAAGGCCCTCCCGCACTACACCGGGTACCAGTACACCTCCGGCCCGCAGTTCCCGGTGGCCCAGCGCCAGCGCGGCGACATGCTGTTCTGGCCCGGGCACGTGGCGCTCTACCTGGGCGACGGGAAGATGGTCGAGGCCCCGCAGTCGGGCGACGTCGTCAAGATCTCCCCGGTGCGGATGGCGGGGATCTCGCCGATGGTGGTGCGCCTGGTCTGAGCGGGCGCCTCCCGGTGCGGCACCGCCGTCGCGCGCTCGGCCCGCACCGGTACTGTCGTTCCCAGCCCGTGCCGAGACGCACCCCATCACCCAGAAGGAGCCCGCCGCGGTGACCCGACCCGACTCCGACACCACGACCGATTCCGGCGCCCGTCCCTCGGGGGCCGCGCTCGCGGCGGAGGACGCGGCGCTGCTCGAGCGGGCGGTGTACGAGGTCAAGAAGGTCGTGGTGGGCCAGGACCGGCTGGTCGAGATGATCCTCGTGGGCCTGCTCTCGCGCGGCCACATCCTGCTCGAGGGCGTGCCCGGCGTGGCCAAGACTCTCACGGTGGAGACGTTCGCGACCGTGGTCGGCGGGAGTTTCCGGCGCCTGCAGTTCACCCCCGACCTCGTCCCCGCGGACATCGTGGGTACCCGCATCTACCGGCAGGGCCGCGAGGAGTTCGACGTCGAACTGGGTCCGATCATGGCCAACTTCGTGCTGGCCGACGAGATCAACCGCGCCCCCGCCAAGGTGCAGTCCGCGCTGCTCGAGGTGATGGCCGAGGGGCACGTCTCGATCGGCGGCCGCACCTTCCCGGTGCCGGCCCCGTTCCTCGTCATGGCCACCCAGAACCCCATCGAGAGCGAGGGCGTCTACCAGCTCCCGGAGGCGCAGCGCGACCGCTTCCTGTTCAAGCTCGTCGTGGACTACCCGAGCCCGGAGGAGGAGCGGGAGATCGTCTACCGGATGGGCAGCACACCTCCGGAGCCGTCGCTGGTCCTCGGCACCGACGCGCTGCTGCGCATGCAGGAGGCGGTGCGCGAGATCTTCGTCCACCACGCGCTCGTCGACTACGTGGTCCGGGTGACCGCCGCGACCCGGCAGCCCGCGGCGCACGGCCTCGAGGACGTGTCCCGCTGGCTCGCCTACGGCGCCTCGCCGCGTGCGACGCTCGGCGCGGTGACGGCGGCGCGGGCCCTCGCCCTGATCCGGGGCCGCGACTACGTGGTCCCGCAGGACGTCGTGGACGTGCTCCCGGACGTCCTGCGCCACCGCCTCGTGCTGACCTACGACGCGCTGGCGGACGAGGTGAGCGCCGACACCGTGGTGCGGAGGGTGCTCGAGGCCGTCCCGCTGCCGCGGATCAGCGCCGTGCCCGCCCAGCAGGGCGCCGGACCGCAGCCGGCCGGATCGCAGCCCGGTGACGGGCCGCCCGCACGGTGACCGCCGCCGACGACACGGTGCGTGAGGACCCGACCCACGCGTCGTCCCGCGCGGCCCTGGCCCGGCTCGAACTCCTCGTCACCCGCCGGCTCGACGGCGTCCTGGGCGGCGACCACCGCGGCCTGCTGCCCGGGCCCGGCACCGAACCGGGGGAGGCCCGCCCGTACGAGCCCGGTGACGACGTCCGCACCATGGACTGGTCGGTCACGGCCCGCACCACGGTGCCGCACATCCGGCAGACCATCGCCGACCGCGAGCTCGAGACCTGGATCGTGGTGGACCTGGCGCCGAGCCTGGACGTGGCCGGCCGGTACGGGAGCAAGCGGCGGCTGGTCGAGGCCGCCGTCGCCACCGTCGGCTTCCTCTCCGCCACGGACGGCAGCCGTGTGGGGATGGTCGTCACCGGCCGGGGACGGCCCCGGGTGTTGCGCGCGACCGGCGGCCGCGCCCACGTGCGGCGCCTCCTCGAGGAGGTGTCGGGCGCCCCCGCGGAGGTCGGTCCCGGCGGCACGCTCGACGACGCGCTCGTCGCCGTCCGCCGGACCGCCCGCCGCCACGGACTCGTCGTGGTGGTCTCCGACTTCCTCTCGGCCCTGACGTGGGAGCGGTCCCTGCGGGTCCTCGCGGTGCGGCACGACTTCCTCGCCGTCCACGTGGCCGACCCCCTCGACATCGCCCTGCCCGCCGTGGGCGCCGCGCTGCTCCAGGACCCCGACACCGGCGAGGTGCTCGAGGTGGACGTGGACGACGCCCTGGCCGCCGACTACCGCCGCGAGGCCGGCGCGCACCGGGACGCGGTGCACACGGCGCTGCGCCGCTGCGGCGCGCCCGTCCTGGGCCTGCGCACCGACCGCGACTGGGTCCGGGACGTCATCGACTTCGTGGGCGTCCGTCGCCAGGGCGGGTTCCCGACCGGCGACGACCTGTCCCGGGACCTGCCGGACGGCGATGACGACGAGGTGGGCCGATGAGCCTGTCGGATTTCCAGCACCCCCTGTGGCTGATCCTGCTCCTCGTGCCCGCGGCGATCGTCGTGGGCTACGTCCTCGCGGTGCGCTCCAAGCGGCGCCGGACCGTCCGCTTCGGCAACTTCGGCACGGTCAAGACCGTCGACCGGGGCGCGAGGCGCTGGTTCACGCACGTCCCCGCGGTGCTGCTCGTGCTGTCGCTGGTCGCCCTCGTCGTCGCCCTCGCCGGGCCCCAGGAGGAACAGAAGGTCCCCCGGAACCGGGCGACGGTGATGCTCGTCGTCGACGTCTCCCTGTCCATGGAGTCCACCGACGTCGCGCCCTCGCGCCTCGAGGCGGCGCAGGAGGCGGCCACGACGTTCTCCAACAACCTCACCCAGGGCGTCAACCTGGGCCTGGTGTCCTTCGCCGGCACCGCCTCGATGCTCGTCGCCCCCACCACGGACCGGGGCCCGGTGATCCGCGCGATCGAGCGGCTCCGGCTGGACGAGCGCACCGCCACGGGCGAGGCCATCTACACCTCCACGCAGGCCATCCAGACGTTCACCGACAGCCTCGGCGGGCCGGACCAGGCGCCGCCCGCGCGGATCGTCCTGCTCTCCGACGGCAAGGAGACCGTCCCCGCGGACCCCACCGAGGAGCGCGGCGCCTTCACCGCGGCCGAACGCGCCAAGGAGGCCGGGATCCCGGTCTCCACCATCTCGTTCGGCACCCTCTACGGCACGGTCGACATCCAGGGCCGCTCACAACCCGTGCCGGTCGACGACGCCTCCCTGCGCACCATCGCCGAGAAGTCCGGCGGCGAGTTCTTCACCGCCTCCAGCCTCGAGGAGCTCGACTCCGTCTACCGCACCCTCGAGGAGCAGATCGGCTACGAGTGGAAGAAGGCCGACGCCTCGCGGCCCTGGCTCGTCACCGGCGCGATGCTGGCGATGCTCGCCGCCGCCGGCTCCCTGGTGGCGCACCGCCGCATCCCGTGACGCGGCCGGGGCGGTGCGGACCGCGGACCGTGCTCCGTTCGCTAGGTTGGGTGCCATGGCATCCGATCCCACCCGCAGCCCAGCACCGCGCCCCGTCACCCCGCGCACGGTCCTCGTCACCGGAGGCAACCGCGGCATCGGCCGTGCGATCGCCGAGGCGTTCCTCGCCGCCGGCGACAAGGTGGCCGTGACGTCACGCAGTGGCGGCGGCCCTGAAGGGGCGTTGGACCTGCGGTGCGATGTCACCGACGCCGAC
>DUTZ01000365.1 GCA_012841845.1 Actinomycetales bacterium
ACCGAGCGGGTTGCGGGTCGCGCCCTGCAGGCCGGCTCCGGCGACGGCGAGCGCGGCGCCCACGAGAACCGCTGTGAGCGTGCGCGGGACGCGGGCCGCGACCACCGCCTCGTCCATCGTGGCCGCGCCCGTGCCCGGCAGGCCGGTCACGACCTGCCACACCGTCTGCGGGTCCACGGCCCGGGCGCCGACGAACAGCGAGACCGCCGTCGCCGCGGCGAACAGCACCGCGGTGACGAGTGCTGCGAGAAGCATGGTCCGGGGCATCGGGCGGCTCAGCGCCGCTCCGCGGCGGCGACGATCTCGGGCACGACGTGCTCGAGGGCCCACGGCAGACTCAGCGGCGAAGCGGCCGAGAGGGCGAGGACCTCCTGCTCGTCGGTCTGCACGACCATGCGCCCGGCCTCGACGGCGGGGATGCGCCCGAGGAGCGGGTCACGCTCGATGGCCTCGCGGACGTCCGGGGAGGCGCCGTAGGTGACGAGGATGTCGGAGTCGAGTTCGTCGGCCCGCTCCGGCGACCACGTCACGGAGAACTCGTCGGGCGTGCCACGGGAGGCCTCGGCGACGGCCGGGGACTGGACCATGCCGAGCTGCTCGAGGAAGCGGGGGCGGTTGTCGACGCCGGTGTAGGCGTAGATCTTCTCGGCGGCCGCGGGGTCGACGGTGCCGAAGACGAACGAGGTGCCCCGGATCCCCGGGTGTTCGTCGGCCACCGCCGCGATGCGGCCCTCGACGTCGGCGATCACCTCGTCGGCCCGCTCGGCCAGGCCGAGCGCCTCGCCGACGAGCCGGGTGGAGTCCTGCCAGGCGGTGCCGAACGGCGCGTCGCCCTCGGGCATCGCCACCGTCGGGGCGATCTTGCTCAGCGTGTCGTACTCCTCCGGCGTCATGCCGGAGTAGGCGCCCAGGATGAGGTCCGGCTCGAGCGCCGCGATCGCCTCGGCGTCGATGCCGTCCGTCTCGGAGTACAGCGTGGGCGCCTCGCCCCCGAGTCGCTCCAGCTCGGCGTCGAACCAGTCGGTGGAACCCGCGGCGTTGGCGCCGAAGGACGCGCGCGGCATGCCGACCGGCACCACCCCGAGCGCGAGCGCGACGTCGGCGTTGACCCACGAGACCGTGGCGACGCGCGTCGGGGCGGCAGGGATCTCCGTGGTGCCGTACGCGTGGGTGACGGTGCGGGGGAAGTTGCCGGTACGCTCGACGTCCGTCGAGGCCGATCCCTCCCCGCCGGTGTCGCCGATCGCGCCCGTCGAGCAGCCGGCCACCAGGGCCAGCGCGGCCAGCAGGACCGACGCGGCGACGAGGACCGACGTGAAAGGGCGGGATCGGGTCAGGCGGGCGGGGCCCGTCGGTGAGGACATGTGCGCTCCGATGCGTCTCTGGCGTTTCCGGTGAGAGTTTAGGTTTGGCTAACCTAAACCGGGCGCAACACTAGAGCGCGCGGGAGGCGTGCGCAAGGGCCCCGGTACCGTCGTCGACATGGACGGGCGGGAACTGCAGCACCGGGCCGCGATGCGGGCCCGGGAGCTCCCGGCGATGACGCTGGAGTTCCCGTTCGGCCCGGACTACGACGTGTTCAAGGTCCGCGGCAAGATGTTCATGTTCCACACCGTGCTCGGTGACGAGCCCGTCGTCGTCCTCAAGGCCCTGCCCTCGGACTCCCTCGCGCTGCGCCAGGCGCACGCCGACGTCACGCCCGGCTACCACATGAACAAGCGGCACTGGATCACGCTGCACCCGGGCGGCACCCTCACCGGCGGGATGGTCGACGAGCTGGTGACCGAGTCCTACGTGCTCGTCGTGGAGAAACTGCCGCGGGCGCAGCGGCCGGTCGAGCCCCACGCCTTCGGCCGCGGGCAGCGCTGAGTTGTCAGCGCTGAGTTGTCAGCAGGTCAGCAGGTGACGAGCTGGTCGGGGTCGCTCGTGGTGTCGAGCCACCGGCCGTACGCGTCCCCGCCCGTGGCGCGCACGTCGGCGCACAGCTCGGCCTTCGAGTAGCCGGAGGGACGGTAGACCGCGTAGATCACGTTGCCGCTGGGGTCCCGCTGCCGCAGCGACGGGCAGGACTGGTCCGTGCGCAGGTACGAGGCCCCCGGGTTCCGCGCCAGCGCCGAGGAGACCTCCTGCTCGTACTGACCCGGCGTGACCGCCGAGTAGAGCACGACGATCCCCCGCCCGTCACAGGCCGGTCGCGTCATCGGCACCGAGAGCCCCAGGTCACCGGGCACCGCGCCCGTGGTCGGGGTGGAGGTGCTCGTCTCCGTCGGCTCCGAGGTCGGTGACGACGACGAGGTCGCCCCGGTCTCGGTGGTCGGCGAGGCGCTGGTCGGCGAGGCCTGGCTCGTCACCGTCTCCTCCGCCGGTTGCTCGGTCGTGGTGTCCGCCGCGGCCACGGTCCCGGGGTCGTCGGACCGGGTCAGCATGTAGCCCACCACTCCGCCCACCGCCACGACGAGGACGACGACGAGGCCCACCAGCGCCCAGATGATGCCGTTGCCCCCGGAGCCGTCGGCGCCCCCGCCGTACGGGTTCCCCGCCCAGTCACCGCCGTCGTTCCAGCCGCCACCGTCATTCCAGCCGGCGCCGTCGTCCCAGCCCCGGCCGTCGCCGGCCCCTCGGGTCCAGTCGCCCTGCCACGAGTCGGACATCCCCACTCCCCTCCGGACCGGGTTCGCCAACCGATCCCCCGAATACCCGCCTATCGTAGTGACCCCCACCGACAGGAGCAGCACATGACCTCGGCCGTCGCCAACATCGCCCAGTGGACCTTCGTCGCGGAGTGCCCCATCCCACAGGACATCGGCCCGATCCTGGTCGACGGCGAGCAGCCCATCGCCGCGTACAAGACCTTCCGGGACTCGGCGATCTTCACCACCAAGCGGCTGATCGTCCGCGACGCCCAGGGACTCACCGGCAAGAAGGTGGAGATCTATTCGCTGCCCTACAACGCGATCAGCATGTGGTCGTCCGAGAACGCCGGGCGCATGCTGGACTTCAACGCCGAACTCGAACTGTGGACGCGGGCCGGCCACATCAAGATCAACCTCGGCAAGGGGATCGACATCCGTAGGCTTGATCACCTGATCTCGCACGTGGTCCTCAACGGATAGGGAGAGTGGGGGCATGTCCGCACTCCCCGCCGCCCCCTCCGACCACTCGCTCGCCGACGTCATGCCGTCCGTGGCCTCCGCGCTCGGCGTGGACATCCGCAACCCGCTGGGTCTCGAACCCGCCGGCGACGCCGTGCTGGTGCTCGTCGACGGGCTCGGTGCGGAGCTCATCCGCGCGCACGCCGAGGACGCGCCCACCCTGTCCGCCCTGGCCACCCGCATGATCAGCGCGGGCTTCCCCGCCACCACCGCCACGAGCCTGACGAGCCTGGCGGTGGGCGCCCCCTGCTCGCGGCACGGGATCGTGGGCTACAGCTTCCGCCTGTCCCCCGACGGCGGCGGGCCGCCCACCACGTTCAACCCGCTGCGGTGGACCCTCGGCGCCGCCGACGGCCCCTCCGCGCTGGACGCCTTCCCGCCGCGCGAGGTCCAGTCCCGGCCGAGCCTGCTCGAGGTCCTCGACGTCGAGGGCGTCGGGGTCCACTACGTCATGCGCCCCGAGTTCCGGGACTCCGGACTCACCCGCGCCGCGTTCCGGGCGGCCGGCACCCTGCGGCCGGCGGTCTCCCTCGACGAGGTCCGCGACGGGGTCCTCGACGCGGTGGGTGTCCCCTCGCGGACCCGTCGGTTCGTCTACGCCTACTACGGCGACCTCGACCTCATCGGCCACATCCACGGCCCCGGGTCGCCGGAGTGGCGGCGGTCGCTGCGCGAGGTGGACGCGTTCGTGGCCGGCCTCGCCACCGATCTGCCCCGCGACTGCGCCCTCGTCGTCACCGCCGACCACGGCATGGTGGCCGCGGAGACCGTTGTGGACCTGGACGCGCACCCGACGCTCTCCACAGGTGTCGAGCACATCGCCGGGGAGGCCCGCGTCCGTCACGTCTACGCCCGGCCCGGGGCCGACGGCGACGTCCTCGCGGCGTGGCGCGACGGGCTGGCCGGTCGGGCCCGGGTCCTCGACCGGGAACAGGCGCTGGACGAGCGGCTCTTCGGCCCCGGCACCGAGCACGCGGACCGGATCGGCGACGTGGTGGCCGTCGCCACGGGAGGGGTGGTCCTCGCCCGCACCGAGGCCGAGCCGATGGAGTCGTCGATGGCCGGGCACCACGGGGCGAACACCGCGGCGGAGCAGCATATACCCTTGATCGTTCGAGAACGGGCGTAGAGAGGACGACATGCGCATCGGCATCCCCGTGGAGGTCAAGGACAACGAGCACAGGGTCGCGATGACCCCGGACGGGGTCCACGAGCTGGCCCGGGCCGGTCACGAGGTGCGGGTGGAGGCCGGGGCGGGGTCGGGGTCGAGCTTCGACGACGACGCGTTCGCCGAGGCCGGGGCCACGATCGTCGACGACGCCGACGAGCTCTGGGCGTGGTCCGAGCTCGTCCTCAAGGTCAAGGAGCCCGACCCCTCCGAGTACCACCGGCTCCGCCGGGGCCTGGTCCTGTTCACCTACCTCCACCTGGCCGCGGACGAGCGGACCACCCGGGCGGTGCTCGACAGCGGCGTCACCGCCGTCGCGTACGAGACGGTCACGGGCGCCGGGGGCGGGCTGCCGCTGCTCAACCCGATGTCCGAGGTCGCCGGCCGCCTCGCCACGCAGGTCGGCGCCAACTACCTCATGCGCGCGGCCGGCGGCAGCGGCGTGCTCATGGGCGGCATCCCCGGCGTGCGGCCCGCGCGCGTGACCGTGATCGGCGGCGGGACGTCCGGCTCCGAGGCGGCGTACGTGGCCGCCGGCATGGGCGCGGAGGTGACGATCCTCGACATCTCGGTGGACCGGCTGCGCCTGCTCGACCAGCGCTACCCCGGCATGTTCCGCACCCTGGCGTCCAACGAGCGCGAGGTCGCCCGGTGCGTGGCCGACTCCGACCTGGTGATCGGCGCCGTGCTCGTGCCCGGCGCCAAGTCGCCCACCCTGGTGACCTCGGAGATGGTCGCGCGCATGCGCCCCGGATCGGTCCTCGTGGACATCGCGATCGACCAGGGCGGCTGCTTCGAGGACTCCCGGCCCACCACGCACAGCGACCCGGTCTTCACCGCGCACGGCGCCACGTTCTACTGCGTGACCAACATGCCGGGCAGCGTCCCGCAGACGTCCACCCAGGGCCTCACCAACGTCACGCTCCCCTACGTCCAGCGGCTGGCCGGGGACGGGTGGCGTGCGGCCATGCGCGCGGACGCCGGCCTGGCCGCGGGGCTCAACGCCCACGAGGGCGTCCTCACCAACACGGGGATCGCCGAGGCCCACGGCCTCGCCGAGGTCGTCACGCCCGCCGAGGCCATCCGCGACTGAACCGGCCGGGTGCCGCCGATCAGGCCGCGCGCGGGTCGCGGACGCGCCGGAGAGTGGAGTCCGAGTCGTCGGGGCGGGCGAGCTCCCGGGGCGACGTCATCGCCGGTCGGGCTCCTCCGCGACGCCGAGGACGGCGACGGAGGCGGACACGCAGTAGTCGACGAGCCGCTCCCGGTCGGTGTCGACGCCGCCGAACGTCCAGGCGATGAACACCGAGGCCAGCGCGCCCGAGAGGTAGGCGATCTCGAGGTCCGCCACCTCCCGCGGGGCGGCCCGGCCCACGACGAGCGACCGGACGGTCCCCACGAAGGTCGCCATCGAGACGGTGGCGTGGGCGCGCAGTCGCTCGTCGCGCATCGGCACACGGAACAGGATCGCGGCGATCCCGGGCTCCCGCTCGACCACGGCGACCACGGCCTGGAAGACCGGGCGCAGCCGGTCCGTCACGGTGACCTCGCCCCCCGGCTCCCGCCCGACCCGCTCCACCACGGCATCGACGACCTCACGGAGCTCGCCCATGCCCGCGTCGTGGGTCGCCGCGAGCAACGCGTCCATGTCCGGGAACAGCTCGTAGAGGTGCCGCGGGCCGACGTTGGCCGCCCGGCACACCCCCCGGATCGTCGGGGGCCGGTCGGGCTCGGTGGCGAGGAGACCGAGGCAGGCGGCGACGAGGCGTTCGCGCCGGTCGGCCACCCGATCCGCCGCGGACGTCCCCCGCCACGTCCCCGTCGCGTCGCTCATCGTCACGGTCTCCTCCGATCACCCGGTCCGTGCGACCGTACCGCGCCCCCGCCGCCCCACCGGATGCGGTACCGACACGCCGGCCATACCGTTCGGGGCACGAGCGACTCACGCACCACCCGTGCGGATCTCACGTCGGAACCGGGCCGCACGGGACGACCACCGGAAGGAGCCACCATGAAGGCGGTCACCTGGCACGGAAAGCGCGACGTCCGCGTGGAGGACGTCCCCGACCCGCGGATCGAGGAGCCCACCGACGCGATCGTCCGCATCACGAGCACCAACATCTGCGGGTCCGACCTGCACCTGTACGAGGTCCTGGGACCGTTCATGACGCCCGGCGACATCCTCGGCCACGAGCCGATGGGCATCGTCGAGGAGGTCGGCTCCGAGATCACCGGACTCCGCCCCGGCGACCGGGTGGTGATGCCCTTCCAGATCTCCTGCGGCCACTGCCACATGTGCGGCGTGGGACTGCAGACCCAGTGCGAGACCACGCAGGTCCGCGACCAGGGCACGGGCGCGGCGCTGTTCGGCTACTCGGAGCTCTACGGCAGTGTCGCCGGTGGGCAGGCCGAGTACCTGCGGGTCCCGCAGGCGCAGAACACGCACATCAAGGTCCCGCACGAGCACGCCGACGACCGCTACCTGTACCTGTCGGACGTCCTGCCCACGGCGTGGCAGGGCGTGGAGTACGCGCAGATCCCCGACGGCGGGACCGTCGTGGTCCTCGGGCTCGGCCCGATCGGCGACATGGCCGCGCGGATCGCCGCCCACCGCGGCCACCGCGTGATCGGCGTCGACCCGGTCCCCGAGCGGCGGGCGCGCCAGGCACACCGCGGCGTCGAGGTGATCGACCCGGACGCGGCCCCCGGCGAGATCGGCGACGTGATCCGCGACATGACCGACGGCCGCGGACCGGACTCCGTCATCGACGCGGTCGGCATGGAGGCCCACGGCTCGCCCGCCGCCGGCGCCGCGCACGCCGCGGTGGGGATGCTGCCCAGGGCCGTCGGCAAGAAGATGATGGAGACCGCCGGCGTGGACAAGCTCGCCGCCCTCTACGCGGCCATCGACATCGTGCGCCGCGGCGGCACGCTGTCCCTGTCGGGCGTGTACGGCGGCAGCGCCGACCCGCTGCCCATGCTCACGATGTTCGACAAGCAGCTCACCCTCCGGATGGGCCAGGCCAACGTCCAGCGCTGGGTGCCGGAGATCCTGCCGCTGCTCACCGACGACGACCCGCTCGGCGTCGACGACTTCGCCACCCACCGCCTGCCGCTCGCGGACGCCCCGCGCGCCTACGAGATGTTCCAGAAGAAGGAGGACGGCGCCGTCAAGATCGTGCTCTCGCCATGAGCGCCGGGCGGGGTGTGGCGGCCGTCGCCCTCGGGGCGGCGCTCGTCGCAGGCTGCTCCGGACCCTTCCCGCGCGACGTCGACGGCAGCCTCGAGCGCATCTCGGGCGGCACGCTCCGCGTCGGCGTCTCGGAGAACCCCCCGTGGACGCAGGTGTCGGACGACGGCGAGGTGACCGGCCGCGAGGCCGACCTCGTCACCGGGTTCGCCCGCTCCGAGGGCGCCCGCGTGGAGTGGACCCCCGGGGCCGAGAGCGAACTCGTCACGGCCATGACGCGCGGCGACCTCGACGTGCTGATCGGCGGCCTCACCGCGGACTCGCCGTGGGAGCAGGAGGTGGCGATCACCCGCCACTACGCCGAGGAGGTCACGCCCGACGGCGACACCGAGAAGCTCGTCATGGCCACCCCGCTGGGCGAGAACGCCCTGCTCGTCGCGCTGGAGACCTACCTCGCCGGGACCGGGGAGGCGTCGTGAGCCGGCGCGACCCACGCCGGCGCAACCCAACACCGCCGGCGTTCGGGGACAACCACCTTCCCGACGCGCAGCGGGCCGCCCTGCGTCGGGCCGTGCGCCTGGAGTGGGTGACGATCGGCGTCCTCGCGGCGACCGTGGCGATCGTGTACCTGGCGGCCGGGCAGTCGCAGGCGATGAAGGCGGCGTGGATCGAGGACTCCCTCTCCCTGCTGCCGCCGATCGCCTTTCTCGTGGCGGTGCGCGTCGCCCGCGCGTCGCCGTCCGAGGCCTTTCCCTACGGCCGACATCGCGCCGTGGGCGTCGGCCACCTCGTCGCCGGGGTCGCGCTGCTGACCATGGGCGCGTTCCTCATCGGGGACTCGGCGCTCGGGCTCGTCACCGGGGAGCGTCCACCGATCGGGACCGTCGAGCTCGGCGGGCACGTGTTCTGGGCGGGCTGGGTGATGGTCGCGGCCATGGCGGTGACCGGCGTCGGCCCGGTGATCCTGGGGCGACTCAAGGAGAAGCCGGCGCAGGAGTTGCACGACAAGGTGCTCCACGCGGACGCGGACATGAACCGGGCCGACTGGAAGACCTCCCTCGCCACGATCGTGGGCGTGCTCGGCATCGGCCTGGGCCTGTGGTGGGCCGACGCCGTGGCCGCGCTCGTGGTCTCCGTCTCGATCGTCCGGGACGGCTGGGCCAACACCCGCGGCGCGATAGCCGGGCTCGCCGACGCCCGGCCCACCCGGTACGACGGCAGCGAGCCCCACCCGCTCATCCACGAGATCGACCGGGTCCTGGCCGCCGTCGACTGGGCCATCGACCACGGGGCGCGGGTCCGCGACGAGGGCCACGTGTTCCACGTGGAGGCGTTCCTCGTGCCCGCCGACGGCGACGTGATCACCGTGGACCACCTCACCGAGGTGCGCCGGGGCCTGGCCGGGCTCAGCTGGAAAATCGAGGACGTCGTGGTGACCGCGGTGCCGGAGATCCGCGACGCCCACCGGCCCTGCTGAGCGCGGGCCGG
>DUTZ01000366.1 GCA_012841845.1 Actinomycetales bacterium
CGGGCGCGGGCGCAGCGCGTCCGCTCCCACTCCCGGGTCGCCTCGCGGTCGGCCCGGCCCAGGATCTCGGAGTACTCGGCACGGGCCACGGGATCGGCGCCGATCACCTCGGCCATGAGGAGCGCGAACTCCTGCTCCGGGTCCTCCTCGCCGCGGATCGTCACCTCCAGCGGTCGTGCGGGGTCGCACCAGTGCAGGACCGGCCGCTCGGAGGAGCGGTCCCGCACGTAGCCCGCGGCCGTGAGCACCCGTACCGCCCGGTCGACGGCGTCCGAGTCCTGCACGGTGACCTGCAGATCGACGATGTCGGGGGCGTCCAGCCCGGGAACGGCGGTGGGCCCCACGTGGTCGATGCGGGACACCGTGTCGCCCAGGACGTGCCGCAGGCGGGCGCAGGCCCGCTCCGCCTCCGCCGCCCACTCGGGGCGGTGCGGCACCACGGAGCGGTCGCCCACCACCGGCGTCCCCGTGCGGAGGTTGTGCTCGAACGGGCGCAACCGCTGCGCGACCAGGTCGTGGACCACCCCGCGCACGGGATCACGCGGCCCGGAGTTGTCCACCAGCACGTCCGCGACCGCCCGGCGGGCCTCGTCCGTCGCCTGGCGGGACATGCGGGCGCGGGCGTCGTCCTCCGGCATCCCCCGCTGCTCCACGAGCCGCTCGAGGCGGATCTCCGCCGGGGTGTCCACCACGATCACGAGGTGGTAGCCCGGGGTCATCCCGCCCTCGACGAGCAGCGGCATGTCGTGGACGACGATCGCGTCCTCCGGGGCGGAGGCGAACAGCTCGGCCGTCCGCTCCCCGATGAGCGGGTGGGTGATGGCGTTGAGCGCGGCCGTCCGGTCGGCGTCGGAGAACGCGCGGGCCGCGAGCTCGGCGCGGTCCAGAGCCCCGTCCGGTCCCACGATGTCGTCGCCGAACTCGGCGACGAGCATGGCCAGCCCAGGCGTGCCCGGCTCGACGACCTCGCGGGCGATCCGGTCCGCGTCGACGATCACCGCGCCCTCGTCCTCGAGGACGGCGGTGACCGTCGATTTGCCCGCGCCGATCCCACCGGTCAGACCCACCATCAACATGACCAGGATTCTAGGCCAGCGGCGGGCCCGCCGGACCGGCGCGGCGGGCGTCAGTGCCCGTGCGACGCGTGGGCGGCACCGGGCGCGTCCCCGCCCACCCCGGTGAGCTCGTCGGTGGCGTGGGGCAGCGTCACCTCCGCGGTGGTCGCCCCCGTCCGGAGGTCCACGGCCACGAGGCGCGAGGAGGACGGCTCGGTGACGTACGCGGTACGACCACGGACGTAGAGGGTCGGGCGCGGATCCTTCCACTCGGTGGACTCTGTCCACTCGTCGACGACGTCGATGGAGCGGACGATCTCCGCCGACTCGGGATCGATCACGTGGAGCCGGCCGTCGGTGCCGAGCACGAGCGCCTCGCCCTCCGGCCCGCGCCCCAGGGAGCGGAAGCTGTAGCTGGCCGGCAGGTCGACGAGACGCAGCGAGCGCTCCTCGGTGTCGACGAGAGCCACGCGGGTCGGCCGCTCGAGCTCGGCGTCCTCGTCCACCTTGTAGTCGCCCAGCACCACCGGGGACGACTCCGACCCCGCCTGGTTGCCGATCCGGCCGTAGGCGTCGGGGGCGTCCACCTTGTGGAACTCGCCGTCGGAGTAGACCACCACGCCGTCGGTGCAGCCGAAGACGAGGGCGTCGCGGGCCGCCGCCTCCCCGTGGATGCCGGGGCAGTCCTCGGTGCGGGCCACCTCGGCCCCGTCGGCGTCACGGACGTAGAGGCCCACACGCGAGTCCTCGTCGCCGAGCGTGCTCACGACCGTCCCGTCCGCGGCGGGAACGGCGACGCCGTGGTGTGCGTGCTCCGACTCGAGCGTGCGACGCTCGACGTCAGGGTCGGCGGCGTCCGCGCTGTCCGCCACCGTGATGCGGCCGGTTCCGTCGTCGAAGAACGCGGTGAGCCCGTCGTGGACCACGACGTGCCCCGGCTTCTCCGCCTCGAGCGTCACCGGGGTGAGCGCCGGGTCGGCGGTGTAGTGGTGGGCGTGATCGCCGTGGGGCTCGCCCCAGGTGCCGGCGTCGAGAATCCGGAAGCCCCCGGAGGTGGAGACGGCCACGTGCCGGTCGTCACCGAGCGGGTTGACGCGGTTGAAGCCGTCCAGCGGGAGGTCCGCCACCGTCTCGAGGGACTCCGCGTCCAGGACGAGCAGGCCGCCGTCGTAGGTGGCCACGAGCCGGGGCGTCGCCTGACGCTGCTCGACGGGGGCCGACGTCGTCTCCGCCGCCGTGTCGCCGCCGGCCGGCGCCTCGTTGTCGGTCTCGCCGTCGGTTCCGCCGCACGCGGCGAGGACGGTCGCGGACAGGGTCAGGAGTGCGGCGCCGCGCAGGCGCCGGGTGAAGGTGTTGGGCATGTCGGGAATGATTACCAATAAGGAGGTGGCGCACAAGGCGTCGTATGCGCATCCCCGCACGTCCGCCGCCCGGGCGGACGAGAGCGGCCCCG
>DUTZ01000023.1 GCA_012841845.1 Actinomycetales bacterium
CCCGGCCGGTCGGCGGCGGGCCTGGCCCTGCTCCTCGCCGGCCACACGGACGGGCCGCTCCAGCGGGTGCACCGGGTGCCCGTCACGCCCGTCGGGTCGGGGACCGCGGCCCGGCTGGCCGGCGCCTCGGCGCTCACCGACGTCAGCGACGGGCTCCTGCGCGACCTGTCCGGGCTCGCCCGGGCCTCCGGTGTGGCCGCCGACCTCGTCACGGGCGACCTGCCCGGCGACCCGCGACTGGCGGAGGCGGCCCGCCTGCTCGGCGCGGAGGATCCGGAGGCCCTCGTCCGGGAGTGGGTGCTCGACGGGGGCGAGGACCAGGGCCTGCTCGCGGCGTTCCCGGAGGGCGTCGACGTGCCGGCGGAGTTCGCGGTGATCGGCCGCTTCCGCGCCGGTGAGCCGGGCGAGGTCACCGTCGACGGCGCCCCCTGCACGCCCGGGGGGTGGGACTCGGCCCGCTCACCGGGTTCCCGCTGAGCGGGCGGTCACCGCGCACTAGGGTGGCGGCATGGCCGTCTATGCACTGGGAGACCTCGTACCCGACATCGCGCCCGACGCCTGGGTGCACCCCGACGCGGTGGTGATCGGCCGCGTGACGCTGGGGCCGGGCGTGTCGATCTGGCCGACCGCGGTCCTGCGGGGCGACTACGGCCGCATCGAGGTGGGCGCCATGTCCAACATCCAGGACGGCTCGATCATCCACTGCACCGAATCCGAGCCGACCGTCTTCGGCGAGCACGTCATCGTGGGCCACAACGCGCACGTCGAGGGGGCCACGATCGGCGACGGTGCCCTGATCTCCTCCGGCTCGGTGGTCCTCAACGGCGCGACGATCGGCGCCGGGGCCGTGGTGGCCGCCGGCTGCCTCGTCCCGCCGCGCTTCGAGCTGCCCGCCCGCCGCATGGCCATGGGGGCTCCGGCGAAGATCCGGGAGGGCTACGAGGTGGCCGAGGACTTCATCGCCGGCAACACGCAGAAGTACCACGAGAACGCGATGCGGTACCGCGCCGAGCTCCGGCGCCTCGACTGACGCCGTCCGCCCGTGAGCACCCGACCCGCCGGCGCCCGGCCGCTGACCGAGATCCTCGACCCCGGCTGGGCGCGCGCCCTCGCCCCGGTGGAGGACCGCATCCACGCGATGGGCGACTTCCTGCGCGCCGAGAACGCCGCCGGCCGCGGCTACCTCCCCGCGGGCGAGCACGTCCTGCGCGCGTTCACCCAGCCCTTCGACGACGTCCGCGTCCTCGTGGTGGGCCAGGACCCCTATCCCACGCCCGGCCACCCCATCGGGATGTGCTTCGCGGTGGAGGGCCACGTCCGGCCGCTGCCGCGCAGTCTGGCCAACATCTACCGGGAGTACACCGACGACCTCGGGCTCCCCGCGCCCGAGCACGGCGACCTCGGCGCCTGGTCGCGCGCCGGGGTGCTCCTGCTCAACCGGGTGCTCACCGTGCGGCCGGGCGCCCCCGGATCCCACCGGCGCAAGGGGTGGGAGGAGATCACCCAGCGGGCGATCGAGGCGTTGGTGGCGCGGGAGAAGCCGATGGTGGCGATCCTCTGGGGGCGCGACGCCCAGTCCCTGCGCCCGATGCTCGGGGAGACCCCGGCGATCTGCTCGCCCCACCCGTCGCCGCTCTCGGCCTCGCGCGGGTTCTTCGGCTCCCGCCCGTTCAGCCGTGCCAACGCCGAGCTCGAGCGTCTGGGCCGGCCGCCGGTGGACTGGACGCTGCCCGCCGACCCCGGCTGAGG
>DUTZ01000367.1 GCA_012841845.1 Actinomycetales bacterium
GGGGCTCACCGGGCCGGGGCCGCTTCCGCTGGCCGCCCGCGCCGCCACAGCACCGCCACGCCCGCCCACGACACGAGCACGCAGGCCGCCACCGCGAGCTGCGCGGTGAGCAGGTGCTCGGCCGGGTAGACGACGCCGGTGAGGTAGTGGTCGATGAAGCCGCTCGAGGGCAGCGTCTCCCGGCCCGAGCGCTCGCGGGCCCAGTTCTCCACGTGGGTGAGCGGGCAGTCCCAGCCGATCACCACGATCCCCAGCCCGTACGCCGCACAGGCCACGTGCGGCCAGATCAGCCGGCGCCACCGCCAGGCGAGGAACCCGCCGACCACCAGGTAGACCAGGAAACCGGCGTGGAGGAGCATGGTCGCGTCGGCCAGCAGTCGATAGGCCATGGCGAGTGCTCCCCTCGTCGTCGTCACCAGGCTACGAAAGTCCGCGACCCGCGCGCTTCTGGTACGGTGACCGGCATGTCGACCGCTCGCGTGTATTGGCGCTTTATGTGGGCTCCGGGTGGAGCCCGCGCCGCGAGCGCACGCGTCCGCTAGCCGGACGCACGACACCCGGAGCCCAGAGGCGGTGACCATCAGGTCGCCGCCTCCCGTCATTTCCACCAGGCGGATCCGGGTGCGACCCAGGGCACCGAACCACCACGGCATCCGGCCCGCCGCCAGCGAACGCCTCACGCGAGAATCCAGGAGCGAAGCCCGATGACCGTCACCGCCGAGAACCCCACCCACACCGCCGACCGGCGGGTCCTGTCCTACTCCGCGCTGCCCACGCCCACCGAGATCCTGGGCGAGATGCCCCTGGGCGAAGCCCGCGAGGCGCTGGTCGAGCGGACGCGCGCCGAGGTCGCGGACGTGCTCGCCGGGCGCGACGATCGGCTGCTCGTGGTGGTGGGCCCCTGCTCGGTCCACGACCCCGACGCCGCGCGCGACTACGCCGCCCGCCTCGCCGCCCTCGCCGAGGAGCTCTCCGAGGACCTGCTCGTGGTGATGCGGGTGTACTTCGAGAAGCCGCGCACCACCGTCGGCTGGAAGGGCCTCATCAACGACCCCGCGCTCGACGGCTCCTACGACATCCCGCGCGGCCTGCGCACCGCCCGCCGGCTGCTGCTCGACGTGCTGGACCTGGGTCTGCCCGTGGGCACCGAGTTCCTCGAGCCCACCAGCCCGCAGTACATCGCCGACACCGTCTCGTGGGGCGCGATCGGCGCCCGCACCACCGAGAGCCAGGTGCACCGCCAGCTCGTCTCCGGACTGTCCATGCCGGTGGGGTTCAAGAACGGGACCGACGGCGAGGTGCAGGTCGCGGTGGACGGGTGCCGATCCGCGGCGAGCCGACACGTCTTCTTCGGCACCGACGCCGAGGGACGCGCGGCCGTCGTGGAGACCGCCGGCAACGACGACTGCCACGTGATCCTGCGCGGCGGCACCGGCGGCCCCAACCACGACCCCGCCTCCGTGGCCTCGGCCGTGGCGTCGGTCGCGAAGGTCGGGCTGCCCGGCCTGGTGATGGTGGACGCCAGCCACGCCAACTCCGGCAAGTCGCACGAGCGGCAGGCCGAGGTCGTGGGCGAGCTCGCCGAGCGCATCGCCGGCGGCGAGGAGGGCATCTCCGGACTGATGATCGAGAGCTTCCTCGAGCCCGGCGCCCAGTCCGTGGACGCTCCCGAACTCGTCTACGGCAAGTCCGTCACCGACGCCTGCATGGGCTGGGACACCACCGCCGAGGGGCTGCGCGCGCTCGCCGCCGCGGTCCGCGCGGGTCGCCGCGGCTGAGCGTCGCGGGTCGGCGCCGCCGGACGTCTCGGCGGCGGGGGAGGGGAGGCGCCGCGCGGTACGCTGTGCCCCGTGGACGCCTCCTCGCCGCTGTACTCGATCTACGAGGCGCGACTGCGCTCGTCGCTCGAGGGCGCGAGCCTGCCGCGCCACGTCGCCGTGATGGCCGACGGCAACCGTCGCTGGGCCAAGGAGGCCGGCTTCACCGACGTGAGCCACGGCTACCGCGCCGGTGCGGTGAAGATCGCCGAGATGCTGGGCTGGTGCGACGAGCTCGGCGTGGAGGTCGCGACGATCTACCTGCTGAGCACCGAGAACCTGGGCCGCGATCCGGAGGAGCTCGGTGAGCTGCTGCAGATCATCGCCGACGTGGTGGACGAGATCACCGGGCCCGGGCGCAACTGGCGGGTGCGGATCGTGGGCCGCTCGGAGATCCTGCCCGACTGGCTGGCCGAGCGCCTCGGCGCCGCCGAGCGGGCGAGCCGCGACCGGACGGGGTGCGTGGTGAACATCGCGGTCGGCTACGGCGGGCGGCACGAGATCGCCGACGCCGCCCGCGACGTGGTGGCCGAACTCATCGCCGAGGGCAAGAGCGGGCAGGAGCTCGTCGACGGCATGACGGTCGAGGCGATCGGCGCGCACCTCTACACCTCGGGCCAGCCCGACCCGGACCTGGTGATCCGCACCTCCGGGGAGCAGCGCCTCTCCGGCTTCCTGCTGTGGCAGAGCGCGTACTCCGAGATCTGGTTCACCGACGCCTTCTGGCCCGCCTTCCGCCGCATCGACTTCCTGCGCGCCCTGCGCGAGTACAGCCAGCGCAACCGGCGGTTCGGGCAGTGACGGCCGCGCCGGGGACGGTCACGGTCCGCGCCGTGTGTGTGGTCGACCAGCTCCTGCCCGTGCCCGGCCGGGTCGGGGTGAGCGGGATCGACAAGCGACCCGTCGACGGCCCGGTGCAGGTGCGCGAGTACGGCCTCCACGGCGACGTCCAGGCCGACCGCGAACACCACGGCGGCGTGTGGAAGGCCGTCTACCTGCTCTCGGACTCCGACGTGGCCCCGTGGGAGGGCGAGTTCGGCGGCCCGATCCCGCCCGGCTACTTCGGCGAGAACCTGCGGCTGGCCGGGACGGACACCGCGCAGCTCGTCATCGGCACCGTGCTACGGGTCGGCGAGACCCTCGAGCTGGAGATCACCACCCCGCGGATCCCGTGCCGGACCTTCGCCCACCGCGTGGACCGGCCGCGCTGGGTCCGCCGCTTCACCGAGGAGGGCCGCCCCGGCGCGTACGCGCGGGTGTTCCGGCCGGGACCGGTCGCCGCCGGCGACGAGGTCCGGGTCCTGCGCACCCCGTCCCACGGGGTGACCATCGGCCGGGTGTTCGCGGGGGTCGACGACGACGAGGTCGCGCGCCTGCTCGCCGAACACGACCGCGAGGAACTCGCCCCGAGCCTGCTCCGCAAGCTCGACCCCGCCACGGACATCCGTCCCGCGGACGACTGACCTCGTCGTCGTCACCCCACCGGGGTGGCCCGGCGCAACACCAGATAGCCGAGTGCGGCGGCGACCACGGCCACGCCGAGCAGGTACGCCGAGCCGGACAGTGCGGTCTGGGACACGATCCACCGGCCGATCCCGGCCCACCCCACGTTCTGCACGAGGAGCAGGAGCGCCGCCCCGATCGCGGCGAGCACCGCGATCATGAGGGTCCAGAAGCCGAGGACCGAGGTCCGTCGGAAGACGCCCGCGAACAGGAACGTCACCACCATCACGGCCAGGCACACGCTGGCGGCCAGGACGCCCGCCCCGAGGATGCCGTTGGTGCCGGTCATGAACGGGGTGTCGAACTGGTAGGCGTGGATGCCGAAGCCGTTGGTCACGCGTTCGATCACCGCGGCCAGGGAGTAGGCGGCGCCGAAGCCCACCGACACCGCCGCGAACGCCAGGTAGGCGCCCACCACGAACGTGCGGCGACTGAAGCTGAGCGCCATGGCGAACGGCAGCGTCTGCGTCACCGTGTAGGCGGACATGAACCCGAGCGTCCACACCGCCGCCTGGGAGGCGCCGCCGTACATCGGCTCGGCCACCGGGTCGCGGCCGTCGACCGCGCCGTGGATCCAGAAGGTGATCGCGATGGCCACCGCCCAGACCAGCACGAACACCACGGCCGGGACGATGATGAAGTTGCTGGGCACGATGAACTGCAGGCGGAACGCCGCCGGGATGCGGGTGGCCCACGTGGTGGGCGGGGTCTGCTCGACGGCGGGGCCGTCGACGGCGGTGATGCTCATGGTGCGACCTCCGTGTTCACGCTGGTGAGTCGGCGTTCCGCGGCGGCGCCGGGGCGCGGGTCGGCAGCCGGGGCGTCGGCCGGGTCGTCGGTCGCCTTCCCGGACGTCAGGTGGACGATCAATTGCTGCAGGGAGACCGGCAGCACTTCGACGCCGCGGTCGCGGGCCCTCTGGAGCTCGTGCTCCTCGAGCGCGCCCAGGACCGTGACCTTGCTCAGTCGGCCGAGTGATTCGCTGTGCAGGACCTGGCGGAAGTCCGCCAGCTCCCGGACCGTGTCGGCGTGGCCGACGAGGGTCACGGCGCGTCCGCGCAGGGCGTCGGCCGGCTCGGCGAGCATGATGCGTCCCCGGTCGATCAGCACGACGTTCTCGATGAGGTTCGCGATCTCGTCGATGAGGTGGGAGGAGAGCACGATGGTGCGGGGGTGCTCGGCGTAGTCCTCGAGGAGCCGGTCGTAGAACAGTTGCCGGGCCACGGCGTCCAGGCCCATGTACGGCTCGTCGAAGAAGGTCACCTCGGCGCGCGAGGCGAGGCCGATGATCACCGCGACCGCCGACCGCTGGCCCCGGGACATCTTCTTGATCCGGGTCCTGGCCGGCACCCGGAAGTCGCGGGTCAGGCGGTCGGCCAGGTCCTGGTCCCACGTGGGGAACGCCATGGCCGCCGCGGCGAACGCCTGGCGGGCGACGCAGTCCTCGATGTACTTCTGGTCCTCGCGGACAAAGCAGATGCGGGGCAGCACCCGCTCGTTCTCGTGCGGACGCTCCCCGAACACCGACACCCGGCCGCTGGTGGGCCAGTCCTGGCCGGAGACGATTGACATGAGCGAGGTCTTGCCGGCGCCGTTGCGGCCCAGCAGTCCGTGGATGACGCCGGCCTCGAACGACACGGTCACCCCGTCGAGCGCGGTGCCGGACCGGTATCTGCGGGTGAGGTCCTCGACCTCGATGGCGTTGGTCATCCCGCGTTCTCCTCTGACTCGGTGCGGTCTGCTGCGGTGCGGATCCGGGCCACGACGTCCTCCGTGCTCAGGCCGATGGCGCGGGCCTCGGCGAGCATGGGGGAGAGGTAGTGCTCCGCGAACTTCTGCCGTCGCTCCGCGCGGAGGATCTCTCGGGCGCCCTCGGCGACGAACATCCCGAGGCCTCGACGTTTGACGAGGATCCCGCGGTCCACCAGGAGGTTGACCCCCTTGGCGGCGGTGGCCGGATTGATGTGGTGGAAGGCCGCGAGCTCGTTGGTCGACGGCGCGCGCTCGCCCTCCGCCAGCGAGCCGTCCAGGACGGAGGCCTCGACCCCGATGGCGATCTGCACGAAGAGCGGTCGGTCGACCTCCATGTGGCCCGTCCCCCTCCGCGTTGTTGGGTTGATTACTCAAGTAGTGAACCATGGGGGCGGTGGGGGCGCAAGGGGGTCGGGCGGGAGGTGACGGGAGTGGGGCGCCGACTAGATCTTGCGCAGCCGCAGCCGCTGGATCGAGTGGTCGGAGTTCTTGCGGAGCACGAGCGTGGCCCGCGGGCGCGTGGGGAGGATGTTCTCCACGAGGTTGGGCCGGTTGACCGAGTTCCAGATCTCACGCGCGGCGAGGCGCGCCGCCTTGTCGGACAGGTCCGCGTAGTGCGCGAAGTGTGAGGCGGGGTTGGAGAACGATGTGGTCCGCAGCTCGAGGAAGCGCTCGATGTACCACTTCTCGATGTCCTCGATCCGCGCGTCCACGTACAGCGAGAAGTCGAACAGATCGGAGACCATGAGCCGCGGCCCGGTCTGCAGGACGTTGA
>DUTZ01000368.1 GCA_012841845.1 Actinomycetales bacterium
CCCCGTCCCGGTGGCCGATTCGCCGTTCCGGGACGTGTCCGGACCCGGCGGCGCCCACGTGCGGGAGGTCCGCCGGATCGACGAACGGACCTACCTGCTCCACGTGTGGTCGCCGGCCAACGAGCGCACCCTCCGGGTGGGGATCATGGTCCCGCCGCCCGAGCTGGGACCGCGGCCGACCCTCTACTGCCTGGACGGCTACCAGGACTTCAGCCGGGAGGGCGAGGACGCGCTGGCCAGCGACTGGTACTGGTCCGGCGGCGGCCACGAGTTCTTCGGCGACAAGAACCTCAACGTCGTCTTCACCGTCGACCCCGGGCCCACGATGTACCGCGACTTCCTCGTCCCCGTCCCCGGGCGGGGGCCGGTCCGGCTCGAGACCTTCCTCGCCGTGGAGCTCCCGCCGCTCGTCGACGCGGCGTGCCGGGGCAACGGCACCAACGGGCTCATGGGGGTGTCGTCCGGCGCCGCCGCCGCGTTCATGACGGCGGTGCGCCACCGCGGCAGGTACACGACCCTCGCCGGGTTCTCCGGCGTCTACGACGTGGCGAACGCCTTCGGCGCCGCGCTCTGGTCCGGGATGTGGCGGATGAAGGGCATCGAGCCGGAGTGGGTGATGGGCGTCGGGCTCACCGACCAGTGGCTCCGCTACGACCCCGGTCTGCGGCACAACGGCAACCTCCAGTCGCTGCGCGAGACCACCGTCTACCTCTCGGCGGCCGGCGGGCTCGTCCCCGGCGAGCCGTGGTCCCGGACGCGGTGGAACGCCGACCCCACGCTGTTCGGCGGCACGCTGGAGGTCACCTCGTTCCACGCGACGACCCGCTTCGCGCACCTGCTGTCCACGGAAGGGGTGGACGTGACCGAGGACTACCGGCTGTCCGGGACCCACGACTGGCCCCTGTGGCGGGAGCAGCTCCCGCTCGCGTGGCCCACGCTCGCCCGCGGCCTCGGGGTGCGTGGCTGACCCGGACCGGGCGCCCGGCCGGACGCCCGCCGGGGCCGTCGCGCGGCCGCTACGCTGGGACGCCATGAACGACGCCGCCGTCCGGGCGCACCTCGAACGCGATCGCGCCTCGAGCGTCCTGGGCTACCCGCGCATCGGGCGCCGCCGCGAGCTCAAGCGCGCCCTCGAGCGGTACTGGCACGGCGACGGCACGGCCGCCGAACTGCGGGCGGTGGGCCGCCGGATCCGCGAGTCCACGTGGGACGACCTGCGTGCCCGGGGCCTGACCCAGCTCCCCGGGAACACCTTCTCCTTCTACGACCACGTCCTCGACGACGCGCTGCTCATGGGCGCCGTCCCCGGCCGCTTCCGGCGGCACGTCGAGGGCCTGGACCCCCTGGACCTGCAGTTCGCGCTGGCCCGCGGCCGGGCGGACGTCCCGCCGCTGGAGCTGGTCGCGCTCCAGGGCACCCCGTACCACTACCGGCAGCCCGAGTTCGAGGACTCCTCGCCGCTCGGGCTGCGCCCCGACGAGCTGCTCGCCGAGGTGGCGCGCGCCCACGAGCTGGGGCTGGAGATCCGCCCCGTCGTCACCGGCCCGGTCTCGCTGCTGCTGCTCGGCAAGGCCGCCCCGACCGCCGCCCCCGGCTTCGCGCCGCTCGCGCTGCTCGACCGCCTGCTCGACCAGTACGAGGCGCTGCTCGGGGTGCTCGCCGACGCGGGCGTCGTCTGCGTCCAGTTCGACGAGCCCTGCATGACCATGGAGCGCACCCCGTTCGAGATCGGCCGGCTACACCACGCCTACGACCGGCTCTCGTCGGTGGCGGAGCGCCCGCGCATCCTCGTCACCGGCGAGTACGGCGACCTGGGCGAGGCGCTGCCCGAACTCGCGGCCACCGGGATCGAGGCGATCGGCCTGGACCTGGTCCACGGCCGGCGCGAGGCCGCCGAGCTCGCGGCCGTCCCCGGGCTGCGCGGCAAGCGGATCTACGCCGGCGTGGTGGACGGGCAGAACGTGTGGCGGACCGACACGTCCGCCGCCCTCGGCTACCTGCGGGAGCTCAAGGCGGAGTTCGACGACCTCGTGGTGTCCACCTCGTGCACCCTGCTCCACGTCCCCTACGACGTCCGCGCGGAGACCGACCTGCCGGCCGAGCTGTCCGACGCCCTCGCCTTTGCCGAGCAGAAGGTCGCCGAGGTGGTCTCGCTGGCCCACGCGCTCGTCGACGGCCCCACCCCGCGGTGGCGGCCCCTCCCGCTGCTGCCCAGTGCGCGCCGCGAGGACGTCCGGTCGCGGGTCGCCGGGGTCACCGACGCCGACCGCGTGCGGGCGCCGTACGCGCAGCGGGTCGACCTGCAGGCCGCGCGACTGGGGCTGCCCCTCCTGCCCACCTCCACCCTGGGCTCCTTCCCGCAGACCGTGCAGATCCGCCGGGCCCGCCGCGACCTGGCCGACGGCCGGATCGACTACGAGCGCTACCGCGAGTACCTGCGCGACGAGATCGCCGGGCTCGTCCGGCTGCAGGAGGACATCGGGCTGGACGTGCTCGTGCACGGCGAAGTCGAGCGCAACGACATGGTCCAGTACTTCGCCGAGCTCCTCGACGGGTTCGCGGCCACCCGGCACGGCTGGGTGCAGTCGTACGGCTCCCGCTGCGTGCGCCCGCCGGTCCTCTACGGCGACGTGGCGCGGCCGGCACCCATGACGGTGGAGTGGACGGGCTACGCGCAGTCGCTCACCGACCGGCCGGTCAAGGGCGTGGTGACGGGCCCGGTGACGATGCTCGCCCGGTCCTTCTGCCGCACCGACCTGGCGCTGCCCGACGTGGCCACGCAGCTCGCCCTGGCGGTGCGCGACGAGGTGGCCGACCTCGAGGAGGCGGGCATCGCGATCATCCAGATCGACGAGCCCGCGATCCGCGAGCTGCTGCCCCGGCGCGGCGCCGACCGGCGGGCCTACCTCGAGTGGGCCGTGGGGACCTTCCGGCTGGCCTCCGCGGGGGCCCGCCCGGACACGCAGATCCACACCCACCTCAACTACTCGTCGCTGCGGGTGATGAAGGAGGCGATCGAGGACCTCGACGCCGACGTCACCGCGATCGTCGCCACCCGCTCGATCGACTGGGTGCTCGAGGCGCTCGGGGACCACACCCTCACGCGGCAGGTCGCGCCGGGCGTGTACGAGTCCCGGTCGGCGTTCGTCCCGGACATCGACCTGCTCCACGACCGACTCCGGACGGGGGTGGCCACGGTGGGGGAGGACCGGCTCTGGGCGGTGCCCGACGGCGGGCTCAAGACCAGGCACACCTGGCAGTTGGAGCCGAGCCTGCGCAACCTCGTCACCGCGGCGAGACGAATCCGCCGGTCGGTTGCCCGGGACGGCTGACCGTCTAATAGACTCGGAACCATTCAGGCCCGGGCCGGACGGTCCGGGGTCGGCAGTGGACGAAAGAGGACC
Source organism: Actinomycetales bacterium (assembly GCA_012841845.1). Lineage (GTDB taxonomy): Bacteria > Actinomycetota > Actinomycetes > Mycobacteriales > Mycobacteriaceae > Dietzia. The sequence continues at coordinate 3,405 of DUTZ01000368.1, forward strand.
CGAACATGGCCGGTCAGACCCTCGAGCACACCGGTGCCGCCATCGTCGAGGAGTACTACCCCGAGTACGCCGAGACCAAGGCGCCCGTCTACCCGCTGTACTCCGACCTCGTCTACATCGGCTCGGCCGTCATCCTGCTGAGCATGGCCATGCTCGGCCTGCCCATCACCGCGCTCGGGTACGCCATCGACCCGCTCGCCGAGGGCGTCTCCATGGGCCTGGCGATCTTCGCCGTCGTGGCCAACGTCGTCGTCTTCCTCTTCGGCCTCGGCCTCTGCATGGCGGGCTTCAAGCGGCACAAGCGGCCGGACGAGCACCACTGACCCGGCGTCCTGACGGGCCCGTGGTCCAGGCCGACACGACGCCCGCGCTGCGGGCCGGGGACCCGGACACCGATGCCGAACGGAGGGTCGCCCTCCGGCGGATGAAGATCGTCGCGACGGGATTCCTCGTCGTCGCCGGCGTCATCTACCTGATCGCCGAATACGCCCTGCACAACGGCGCCGACCCGTGGGTCGGCTACGTCCGTGCCGCCGCCGAGGCCGGCATGGTCGGCGGTCTCGCCGACTGGTTCGCCGTCACCGCCCTGTTCCGCCACCCGCTGCGGATCCCCATCCCGCACACGGCGCTCATCCGCAAGAAGAAGGACCAGCTCGGGTCCTCCCTCGGGTCCTTCGTGGGCGAGAACTTCCTCGACCCGGAGATGGTGAGCGAGAAGGTCCGCAGCGCCCGGATCCCCGAGCGCGCGGGGGAGTGGCTGCAGGACGACGAGCACCGCCGTCTCGCCTCCGACCAGGCCGCCAAGGCCATCCGCTCCGTCCTCGCGGTGCTGCGGGACGAGGACGCCGTGGCGATCATCGAGCGCACCATCGTCGCCCGCATCGCCGAGCCGCAGTGGGGGCCGCCCGCGGGGCGCATCCTCGACGAGCTCCTCGAGGAGGGGCGGCACCTGCCGCTGCTCGACCTCATGGCCGACCGCGCCCACCAGTGGGTCGAGGCCAACCCGGCCACCATCGACCGGTGGGTCACCGAGAAGGCCCCCACCTGGGCGCCGCAGTTCGTCAACGAGCTCCTCTCCGACCGCGCCTACCGCGAGCTCAGCGAGTGGACGTGGCAGATCAAGGTGGACAAGCAGCACGGGGTGCGCCTCGCCCTGATCGGCTTCGTCCGCGACTTCGCCCGGGACCTCCAGGAGGACCCGGCCACCATGGCCAAGCTCGAGGTGTTCAAGCACGAGGTGATGAACCGCGAGGAGGTCCGGCGCGCCGCCGGCTCGGCGTGGGCCGCGGCCAAGCGGATGATCGTCGAGGCCACGGAGGACTCCACGTCCACGCTGCGCGTGAAGATCGACGACCTGCTGCGCCGGCTGGCCGACATGCTCGTCGACGACGCGCGGTTCCGCGGCCGGCTCGAGGGCTACATGACGCGCACCGCCGCCTACGTCGCCGAGAACTACGCCGGCGAGGTCACCTCGATCATCTCGGAGACCGTCGAGCGGTGGGACGCGGACGAGGCGTCGGAGAAGATCGAGTTGCTCGCGGGCAAGGATCTGCAGTTCATCCGCATCAACGGCACGGTCGTGGGGGCGCTGGCGGGGCTCGTCATCCACTTCGTCACCACCCTCGTCTTCTGAGCCGCGGTGGTGTGACGGATCGCACGCCGGAGGGCGCCCCGGACCGCTTGCTGGAGTTAGCACAGCTTGCTAGCGTTGAAGGCAGACGGTAACCGACGAGGACGAATCGGAGGTGGACGACATGGCCGACAGGAGCGACGAGGCCCGGCAACGGGACGAGGCGCAGGCGGCCGGGACCACCACCGAGCCGACGGCCGGCACCCTCGCGCGGCGGGACAAGCCCACGGGCGACGTCCCCCGCCCGGGTGACGACCGGAAGCGCTCGTCCGAACCGCAGGACATCGGCTCGTTCATCCGCGCACAGCGGGAGGCGGCCGAGGTGTCCATCCGGCAGCTCGCCGAGCGTGCCGGTGTCTCGAACCCGTACCTGAGCCAGATCGAACGCGGACTGCGCAAGCCGTCCGCCGAGGTCCTGGGACAGATCGCCAAGGGACTGAGGTTGTCCGCGGAGGTGCTCTACGCTCGCGCGGGAATCCTCGAACTGAGGGAGGGGAGCCCGGTGAGGGACGCGATCCTCACCGCCCCGGACCTCACGGAACGGCAGAGGGAGGTGCTCGTGGAGATCTACGAGTCGTTCGTTCTCAACAACGCGACCGCCGCCGACACGGTCGTCGACGTCCCCTAGGGGCGCCGGCGGCGGCCCGGAAGGGCCACGCACCACCAGCGAGACAGAAGTAGCACAGCCAGACCACGACACGAGGAGTCATCATGGCCGCTCAGCAGAAGCCCACCGCCAAGAAGGCCGCCGCCAAGAAGCCGGCTGCCAAGAAGTCGCCCGCCAAGACCGCCGCCAAGGCGCCCACCAAGGGCCAGGCCGCCAAGAAGGTCTCGGCGTCGGGTAAGACCACCCCGCGCAAGTCCGTGGCCAAGGACCCGGCGTTCGACGGCAAGTTCGGTCAGGCCTTCGCCGCCGTCCGCACCCCGGTCTACGCCTACATCGGCGTCAACGACCTCGCCGTCGAGGCCGTCTCCGGTCTCGTCGCCGACCTGCGTCGTCGCGCCGAGGAGGCCGTCGCCGAGGCGCAGAACCGCGTCACCGACGCGCAGACCAAGGTCACCGAGACGGTCGCCGACGTGCAGCGTCAGGCCGCCGAGGTGCCCGAGCGCGTCCAGGCCCTCCCGGCCGAGCTCGAGGAGCTCGTCAACAAGTACCGCCCGGAGGAGCTGCGCAAGGTCGCGGAGGCGTACGTTGCCGTCGCCGCCGGCATCTACAACGGTCTCGCCGCCCGCGGCGAGGACGTGGTGACCCGCCTGCGCGAGGAGAACCCGCAGCTCGAGGCCGGCCTGCAGCGCGTCAACGAGCAGGTCAACCGCGCCGCCGGTGTGGTTGACGAGCAGGTCGAGCTCGGCGAGGAGGCCCTCGGCACCGTGGCCCGCCAGACCCGGTCGATCGGCGTCAAGGCCGCCGGCCGCGTGTCCAAGGCCGCCCGCAAGGCCGCCGAGGTGACCGGCGACGCCGCCGACCAGGCCGCGGACGCGGTCGATGAGGCCGCCTACGCCGTCTCGGACGAGATCCAGAGCGGCGCGGCCAAGGTCGAGGCCCGCACGGGCACCACCAAGGCCCCGGCCAAGAAGGCGCCCGCCAAGAAGGCTCCGGCCAAGAAGGCCGCCGCGAAGAAGGCCCCCGCCAAGAAGGCGGCCCCGGCCAAGAAGGCGACCACGGCCAACAAGCCGGCGTCCACGTCGACCTCGGCCACCCAGGCCGCCGACAAGCCGGCCTCGACCGGCACCACCGGCAGCCAGGCCGCGTCCGACGACAAGAAGTGACCGGCCGCGCCTGACCGCGCGCCACACGACGCCCCCGGCCCGCTTCGCGAGAAGCGGACCGGGGGCGTCGCCCGTCGACACCGTCGACACCGCGGGTCTCGGAGGGCGGGGCCCGGCCGGGGGCGCCTACACTGACCCCTGTGATCGACTCGTTGCCCGGGGTGTGGAACCAGGTCCTCTCGGTGGTGCGCCTGGCGCTGGTGGCGTGGGCCCTGGTGGGCCTCGTCCTGGCCGTGCTGCCGCCGGCCTCCGCGTACACGATGGAGGGCAAGTGGCCCAAGCCGGCGTGGATCGCGATCTGCGCCGTCGCGGCCATCGCCTTCTGGCTGGCACCGCTGAGCATCCTCGGCCTCGTCGCCATGGTGGCCGTGGGCGTGTTCTTCGCGGACGTCCGGCCCGCGGTGGGTGGCCTGCGCAGATGAGCCCGGCGCCCAGGGGTGCGCCCCTCCAGCGCGTCGAGGAACTGGCGGAGAGCGCCGGTTCCACGGTGCGCAACATCCGCGTCTACCAGGAGAAGGGCCTCCTCCCGCCGCCGATCCGGCGCGGCCGCACCGCGCTGTACGGCCCCGAGCACCGCCGCCGGCTGACGCTCATCCTGCGGCTGCTCGACCGCGGCTACACGTTCGCGACCATCGACGAGCTCTTCACCGCCGAGCGCCACGGTCTGTCGCTCACGGACCTCATCGAGGCGGAGAACTCGCGCGCGCTCCGCCGGTCAGGGGGCGCCCGCCGCCGCTTCACCCGGACCGACGCCGAGGCGGTCGCGGGCTTTCCGATGCCCCCCGAGCTGCTCGAGATGGGGACCGCGATCGGCCTGGTCAGCGAGCCCGGGGCCGACGACGAGTTCTTCGCCGACGCCCACATGTACGAGATGTTCCGCGAGGTGGTCCGCCTGGGCCTCGACGCCGAGGGGGTCACACGGATCGGGGACCTCGTCCTCGAGGGGCAGGCCCGGTCGGCGGAGGCGATCGACGTGGTGGTCCGGGCCCTGCGGGAGGCGGGGCTGGACGACGCGCGGATCGAGGAGCGCGTGAACGCGCTCCTGGCGAGCGCGTCGGCGGCCGTCCGCCGGATCTTCCTCTCCGCCGTCGCCGCGCTCCTCGCCGAGCGTCACGGCATCACGAGGCCCTGACCGGGCCGGCCCCGGCCCCGGCCGTGGGCGGGGGTCAGGTGAAGACGACGGTGCGGTCGTCGTGCACCAGGACGCGGTCCTCGAGGTGCCAGCGCAGCCCGCGCGCCAGGACCAGCCGCTCGGCGTCGCGGCCCTGCCGCACCATGTCCCGCACGGTCGCGGTGTGGTCGACGCGGATGACGTCCTGCTCGATGATCGGCCCCTGGTCGAGGTCCGCGGTGACGTAGTGGCACGTGGCCCCGATGAGCTTGACGCCGCGGGTGTGCGCCTGGTGGTAGGGGCGCGCCCCCACGAAGCTCGGCAGGAAGCTGTGGTGGATGTTGATCGCCCGGCCGGCCCACCGGGTGCACAGGTGGTGGGGCAGGACCTGCATGAACCGGGCCAGGACGATCGCGTCCGGGTCGAGGTCGTCGACGAGCGCCGCGACCTCCTCGAAGGCCGGCCCGCGCTCGGACGGGTCCGCCGGGAACGGCACGTGGTGGAACGGCACGCCGTGCGCCTCGGTCATCCCGCGCAGGTCGTCGTGGTTGCCGATCACGGCGCGGATCCGGGCCGGGAAGTCGCCGCCCTCGACGCGACCGAGCAGGTCGTGCAGGCAGTGGCCCTCCCGGGACACGAGGATCACCACGTCCTTGGGCTCGCTCGAGTCGGCGATGTGCCAGTCCGTCTCCGGGCCCAGCTCGCCGGCGACGCGCTCGAACCGGCGGCGCAGCTCGTCGAGCTCCATGCCGATCGAGTCGGCGTCCACGGCCTGGCGGGTGAAGAACCAGTGGGAGTCCTCGTCCGCGTGGTAGGCGGCCTCGACGATGGTGCCGCCCAGCTCGGCGAGGAACGTGGCGAGGCGGGCGACGATGCCGATGCGGTCGGGACAACCCAGCGTGAGGACGAAGCGGCGTGACATGGCTGCCCATTCTGCCAGCAGGGGCCGGCGGGCCGTCCGGTTAGGCTGGCCCCATGGCACCCACCCCGCTCACCAGGTCCCGCGTGGCCGCGATGATCGACCACACCCTGCTCTCCCCGGACGCCTCCCGCGAGGACGTCGCGGCGCTCGTCGAGGAGGCGCGCGAGCTGGGCGTGGGCGCCGTGTGCGTGAGCCCCGCGATGCTGCCGGTGCGCGGCGAGGGGCTCACCGTGGCGACCGTCGCCGGCTTCCCCTCCGGCAAGCACCACGCCCTGGTCAAGGCCATGGAGGCCCGGCTCGCCGTGGACCAGGGGGCCGACGAGGTGGACATGGTGATCGACGTGGGCGCCGCGATCGCCGGGCTCGTCGACGAGGTGATGGCCGACGTCCTGGCCGTCCGCGACGCCGTGCCGCCGCCCGTCCGGCTCAAGGTGATCCTCGAGACCGCCGCGATCCACCGCGCGCTCGGCGACGAGGCGGGCGACGAGCGCATCGAGGCCCTCTGCCACGCCGTGGCCCGCGCCGGGGCGGACTACGTCAAGACCTCCACCGGGTTCCACCCGGCCGGCGGGGCGAGCGTCCGCGCCGTCGAGGCCATGCACCGCGCGATCGGAGGCCAGGTGGGCATCAAGGCCTCCGGCGGCATCCGCGACGCCGACACCGCGTGCGCCATGATCGACGCCGGCGCCACCCGCCTCGGCCTCTCCGGCAGCCGCGCGGTGCTCGAGGGCTTCGCCGACTGACCCGACCGGGCCGTCAGGCCGAGGGCTCGAGCACCACGTCGGTGCCGGCGATGTCCAGTACCAGCCCGCCCTCGACCACGCGGGCGCCGGTGATCTCCACGCCGTCGGGCAGCTCCGCGAGCGCGGAGTCCATCATGGACACCGTCCCGCCGAGCAGCCCGTCCGGCAGCGGGAACCCCAGGACGGAGGCCTGCTCGGGGTCCATCTGGAGGCGCCCGCCGGGGGCGATGCGCGGCGTGACCGTGGCCTCGGCGAGCCCCAGGTCCACCAGGAGCGTGCCCGCCCCGGGATCGGAGGCCACGGACTGGACCTGCACCAGCCCGCCGAGCAGCGTCTCGGAGGCCTCCTGCTGCGCGGCGGCCGTCATCATCTGGTCGGAGGCGAACACGGTCCCGGCGAGGGACTCCACGAGCGTGCGGTCGCCGGCCTCGCGCACGCCCTCGGCGGTGATGTCGATCGCGGGCGCCGGCTCGCCCGCCCCGTCCGGCGTCCGCCCGTCGGTGGTGATCCGGACCGAGCCGAGCGTGTCGTCGAAGACCGAGAGCAGCATGGGGCGCGGCCCGATGTCCACCTGGGCGGTCGAGCCGAGCGCCTCCGAGGCCTCCCGCTGCAGGCGCTCGCCGATGTTGTTGCGAAGCCCCAGCTCGACGCCGACCAGGCCCACCACCAGCAGGAGCACGAGCCCCGCCGCGACGAGCGCGGCGGTGCGGCCCCG
>DUTZ01000369.1 GCA_012841845.1 Actinomycetales bacterium
CGCCGAGACCAGGATCATCCCGCGCCGCGCGTGCCGCACCGGGATGCGCGCCGCGACCGGCCCGCCGAGCGCGGCCCCTGCCAGCAGGCTCGCCACGACCAGGGCCCACACCGGCGCGGCGAGCCGCGGGAGCGCGTCGTCCATCACGACCAGCGCCAGGACCACCGACACCACGGCGACGATCACGAAGTACGGCTGGTAGGTGGCGGCGAAGCGGCGGTGGTCCCAGTCGGTGACGAGCGCGAACACCGCGATCGGCGGGCCGCCCGCCCCCGAGACCACGTTGGTCGCGCCGGAGAGGAAGCCCGCCCCCACCGCGAGCCCGGACCGGCCCTCGTGGGCGAAGTCGCGGGCGAAGCGCCCGGCCAGGGCCCGGGAGAGCACCAGCCCCAGGAGCAGGATCGCCCCGATGAGCGGCGTGAGCAGTTCCTCCGGCATCGCCCGCACCACGAGGACACCCGGGACGCAGCCCACCAGGGCGCCGGCGAGGAGTCGCACGAAGACCGGCCGGTCGATGCCCTGCCGCAGTTGCGCGGTGAGGATCGCCGCGATCACCGCGCCCACCATGTTGACCAGCACCACGCCGCCGACGGGGCCGAAGATCAGGATGAGGAACGGGGCGATCACGAGGTTGGACCCCATGCCCGTGACGCGCTGGACGATCACTCCCGCCATGAGGCACAGGACCAGCAGCACGATCTCGGAGACACCCATCCCGCGCACCCTCCTCCCCGACCGCCGGGGTGACCTACGGTGGGAGGCATGACCGCCCCCGACTCCCAGCATCCTTACAGCCCCGCGTTCCGGAGCGGCAACCACGTCTTCGTCTCCGGCGCCCTGTCCGTGGACCGCGACTTCCAGCCCGTCGAGGGCCGCCACGAGGCCCTCGCGGCGGCGTTCGAGCGGATGACCGAGCGGCTTGCCACCGTGGGGGCGACGCCCGACGACGTCGTCAAACTCACCTACTTCGTCACCGACATCACCCTCCGCGGGGAGGCCAACGAGCAGTTCCTCGAGGTGTTCTCCGAGCCGCGGCCCGCCCGGACCTTCGTGGGCGTGTCCGACCTGCCGTACGGCTCGACGGTCGAGATCGACGCGATCGCCGTGATGGACGCCGGCTCCTAGTCCGCGGGCGGGAAGCAGCTCGAGCCGGCCGAGGTACCGACGCTCGTCGGCGTCACGGCCACCTCGACGCGGTCCGCGTCGGGGTTGCGGAACACCAGGGTGCGTTCGGCGTCGGCGGTGGGCTGCTCCTCGGCGAGCGTGTAGCCGTGGCGCTGCGCGGCCTGCTCCACGCGGGGCGCGAGCGCGTCCCAGTCGCGGGCGAAGCTCGGCGACTCCAGCCAGATGGCGCCGAAGTCGTAGCCCACGCGCTCGCCGCGGCCGCCCTCCTCACAGGGCCCGTAGTCGTCGCCGGCGACCAGGGTGCGGGTGGCCTCGGCGTCGTGCGCGGTGAGCGTGCCCACGATCTCGGTGACCGAGGCGTTGACCTCCCGCTTGACCGCGTCGGTGGGGCGGGCGTCGGAGTCGAGGACGGGCAGCGGCGCCTCCGCCGCCGAGCACCCGGCCACCGCCAGCGCCACCAGCGCGAGCCCCGCGGCGGTGGCCGTCCGTCGTACGCGCACCTGTCTCCTCTCCGGCCGTAGAGCGAACCCGGACCGGGCCGGGCCGTCGCGGCGCACACCCTACCCAGACCGGGACGGTCCCCGTCGAGCCGCGACCCGCCACGGGCGTGGAATGTGAAACAGTTCACACTCTCTAGGCGATAGAGGGTGTGAGGCCGGCGAGGGCCGGCGCCAGGATCGATCAGAGGAGATCATCATGTGGGCAGGACCGATGGACGGTCCGATCTCGGGGCTCTTCCACGGCTTCGCGACCTTCCTCACCACCGTGCTCCCCGAACCGCTCCGGGTGCTCGGGCTGTTCCCGTTCGGCTCGGCGGCGCTTCTGGGCTCGGCCGGGCTCTGATCCGCGGCGGCAGAGAGGCGGCCGTCGAGGCACGGCGGCTGAGGCGCGGCCGCTGAGGCGCGGACGCCTCACCCGCCGATCTGCCGGCGCCGCATCCCGGCCAGGCCGATCGCAACGGCGAGCGCGGCAACGGCAGTGACGGCCAGGAAGGGCGCGGGTGCGAACTCCTCGACCGGCACGTCGGCGAGGTGGTACAAGGGCGAGAGCGCCTGCACCTGCTCGGGCAGGTCGAGCAGCGTCGCGAAGACCGTCACCACGCCGGTGAGCGCGACCAGCGCCCAGCCCACCGGCGCGGCGAGCCGCGGCGCCCAGGCGAACAGCGTCACGCACGCACCGAGGACGGCCAGCGGCGCCGGGATCGTGGCCAGGTGCGTGACCAGCACGTCGCCCACGACCCCGCCGTCGCCCA
>DUTZ01000370.1 GCA_012841845.1 Actinomycetales bacterium
GCCCCGCCACCGACTCCACATCCAGCAATTCCCGTTGCCGATCCGACTCACCCTGCATACACGCAGTATTTCAGGCGCCCCGCCAACCCGAGGTGCGGACACCCGGATTGTTCAGCAGCCTCCTAGGGGCGGTCGTATAGGATGTTCTCCCGCGGGGTGCCGGCCGCGACCATGCCCTTGACGGTGGCGCGCAGCATCTCCGGCGAGCCGCTGAGCAGCACCTGCCGGTCGGCCCACGAACCCCAGCCGGTCACCGCGTCGACGAGCGTCCCGGTCTGGCGGCGGTGCAGCGTGCGGGGCAGCTCGCGGCGGGCGCCCGCCCACCAGGGGTCCTCGTCGGCCTCGGAGACGGGCTGGATGGTGAGCCACGGCGCGGTGCTGGCCAGGTCCACGAGGGTGGGCAGGTCGTAGAGGTCGCCGGGGTGGCGGGCGCCGTAGAACAGGTGCACGCGGGGGTTGTCACCGAAGCGCATCATGTCCACGAGCAGGCAGCGCAGCGGGGCGATGCCGGTGCCGCCGGCCACCATGAGCACGTCGCGGAACGGCTCGGTGCGGTCCACGTCGAGGTGGCCGAGCGGGCGCGCCAGCACCCAGCGGTCGCCCACGCTCACGCTGCGCACCAGCGGGCCGCTGAGCGTGCCCTCGGGGACGTCGCGGACGTGGAATTCGATCTGCCCCGCGGGGTTGGACGGCACGGCCGGGCTGAGGCGCCGCCACACCGCCGGGGTGTACGGGGTGAGCACGCTGAGGTACTGGCCGGGGTGGTAGTCGATCATCACGTCGGTGATCAGTCGCACCACCGCCACGTCGCGGGTGGGCCGGTCCACCTCGACGACGGTCGCGCCCACGCGCGCCGGGCCCGTGGCCGCGGCCTCGCCCTCGCGCAGGGCCGCGGACAACACGGCGTAGGCGGTGCGCAGGGTGGTCTCGAGGCGGTCGTCCCAGCCGGGGCCGGCGAGGTGGCGCAGGGTGCCGACGAGCGCCTCGCCGAAGGTGTCGTGGTGCCGCCTCGTCAGCTCGAGCTTGCGGTGGTCCGCGCCGAGGTGGCGGGCGAAGTCCACCACCTCCTCGACCTTGGCGGTGTCGCCGGCGGCCTGCTCGGTGGCCTCGAGCGCGTAGGCCAGGGCGCGGGAGAACTCGCGCAGCACCGGGGTGGCGTCGCGGGGGAACAGCTCGCGGAAGTCCGGGCCGGCGGCGCGGAGCGCGCGGGCGAACAGCTCCGGGAAGCGGGGGTCGGTGGCGAGGTCGCGGAGGGTGAGCAGCGGGGGAGTGCCGGCGTCGGTCGGGACGGGGTCGGCGAGCGCGGCGCCCGCGTGCGCGTCCGTGCGACCGAGGTAGGGGTCCAGGTCGATGTCCCCGACGAGCCGTTCCACGTCGGGGGCGCCGAACGGGTCGTCCGCCGGGCCGGGTGTGCGGTCTGTGGTCACCGCGCTTCCTCCCTCCGGGCCGTGGTCCTCACGCGAACCCCAAGGATAGACCCCGGTGAGGGGCCCCCGCTCATCTGCCGAGGGTGATGTCCACCCCTTCGCGCAGCTCCCGCTCGGTGTAGACGAGCTGGCCGCGGCCCTGGATCTCCACCACGTAGAACGACTCGCCCGCGGGCACCCCCTCGAAGCCGAACGTGTAGGTGCACGAGGACGACGTGCCGCCGTCGTAGCTCAGCATCGACTCGGTGATCGGGGCGCGCGTCGCGTCGAGGAGGGTGATGAGGGTGCCCTCGCCGATGTCGGAGAGGGTGACGGGCAGCGAACAGGTCTCGGCGTCGCCGCTGACGGGTTCGCCGGGGCTGGAGGTGACGACGAAGGTGCCGCCGACCGGGAACTCCGACGCCCCGGGGACGGGGTCCCGCGAGGGCACCGAGGACGGGAACGCCGGCCAGGTGGTGGGGTCGGTGGTCTCGCGGTCGGTGCCGCCGAACAGGGCCAACCCCAGGGCGATGACGGCGACGACCGCGAACACC
>DUTZ01000371.1 GCA_012841845.1 Actinomycetales bacterium
GGCGGCGCCCGCGGCCGCGCAGGGGGGTTCGGCGGCCGGGCTGCCCGATCTGCCCGGCGTCGATCCCGAGCTGATCGAGGCGGTGCGCCACCCGTTCGAGCCGGCCCCGGACACCAGCCCCGAGCGCTACCTGCCGAGCCCGACACCGGACCCCTGGTACTCGGACCCGCCGGCGCTGGACCCGGCCACGCCCAACGGTGCGATCCTCGCCACCCGCGACGCGCACATCCCGTGGTTCAACTCGATCGGCGTGGGCCGGACCTGGCAGATGCTGGTCCAGACCCGGGACTCCCACGACCGGCCCGTGGCGGTGCCGTCGACGGTCGTCGAGCCGGTGCTGCCGTGGCGTGGCCCGGGGCCGCGGCCCATCGTGTCCTTCGCCGTGGCGATCGACGGCCTCGGCAACACCTGCCAGCCGTCGTGGGCCATGACCCAGAAGCTCAACATCCAGTTCCCGCCCATCCTGCAGGTGCTGGTGGCCCGCGGATACGCCGTGGTGGTGACGGACTTCCAGGGGCCCAAGGGCGCCTACGGTGCCATGCGGCTCAACGGGCACGCCGTGCTCGACGGCATCCGCGCGGCGCGTGCGTTCGCCCCGGCCGGCCTGCAGGACAGCCCCGCGGCGGTCTTCGGGTACAGCGGGGGCGGCATCGCCGCGAGCGGCGCCGCCCAGCTCCAGGCCACGTACGCGCCCGAGATGAGCGAGTACCTGGTCGGCATCGGCGCCGGCGGTGCGCCCCTCGACCTCGCCGAGGCACTGGAGAACCTCGACGGCACCGTGGGCGCCGGCCTCATGCGGGCCGCGGTGTTCGGCATCGCCCGCGAGTACCCCGAGATGTACGGGCTGCTCAACCGGACGGGCGACGTCGTGGCGCGCGAGATGCGGGACTGGTGCGCGGAGGTCAACACGCCCGCCGGCATCGTCACCGCGCCCCTCGGGTTGCTCACCACGACTCCCGACCCGGTCTCCGACCCCCGCGTGCGCAGGATGATCGAGGAGAACAGCATCGGCCGCCGACCCGACGAGGTACCCGGCGTGCCGGTCGCGATCTTCAGCGCGGATCGGGAGCACTTCCCGGGGATCGGCGACCAGTTCTTCCCCGAGGCCCGTGCCGAGGAGCTGCGCTCCCGGTGGTGCGCGGCCGGGGCGAACGTCGACTACCTGGGGGTCGCCGGGGAGCACGTGACCGGCATGTTCACCGCCCCGCGCCCGGTGCTCGACTGGATCGACCGACGGTTCGACGAGTACGAGGCCGGGCGTCCCCCGCCGGACTTCTGCCGCTGACCCGGTCGGCCCACCACCGCCGGGTGCGGCGCCGCCGTAGGCTCGCCCCGTGGGCACCTCCACCATGATCGAGATCGGCCCCGCCGTCGCGGTGGCGATCGCCCTGTTCGTGGTGATCGGCGCCGCCGTGGCCTGGATCGGCCGGACGGGGCAGGAACGGGACATCCCGTGGGCGTCGATCCGGGCGGCGCTGCAGCTCGTCGTGTTGGCCCTGGTGATCGGCTACGTGGCGGACCGTCTCTGGCTGGTCGTCGCCTTTGTCGTCGTCATGTCCACCACGGCCTCCTGGGCGGCGGCGCGGCGCGTGACGCGGTCCCGGGCCCCC
>DUTZ01000372.1 GCA_012841845.1 Actinomycetales bacterium
CCCCACGCACGTCCGGCGCCGCGACGTCCGCGGCGGCGAGGAGCTCGGACGCGAGCGCGTGCACGCTCGGCGGCGGTGCCACCTCCCGGTCCGGCGGGACGTCGGCTCCGGAGATCGGTCGGTCCTCGGCCACGGCGGCTCGGCCTCCTCGTGCTCTACGGATAGAATCACCTGATCATCCCATCCCCCAGCCTTCGAGGAGTGAACCGTGCCCCCGAGGACCTCCCCGACCCCCGACCGGATCGACCAGGCGCGAGCCAACTGGGAACGGGAGGGCTGGACCGAGGCCGCCCAGGGGATGACCGTGGTGACCTCGGTGATGCGCGCGCACCAGATCCTCCTCGCCCGCGTCGAGGAGACTCTACGGCCGTGGAACCTCTCGTTCCCGCGCTACGAGCTACTGCGCCTGCTCGCCTTCTCCCGCACCGGCTCGATGCCCATCACCAAGGCCTCCGAGCGCCTGCAGGTGCACGTCACCAGCGTCACGAGCGCCATGAAGCGCCTGCTCGAGGCCGGGCTCGTCGAGCGCCGCCCACACCCCACGGACGGGCGCACCACGCTCGTCGAGATCACCGACGCCGGCCGCGACGTGGTCGCCGAGGCCACCGAGGCACTCAACGCCGGCGTGTTCGCCGAACCCGGCATGAGCGCCGCGGAGCAGGTCGCGCTCATCGACGCGATCGCCACCCTGCGTCACTCCTCGGGCGACTTCTGACCCCGGCGGCGGGCCACCTCGTCGTCGACCTCCCGCCGGCCACCACCGCCCCCACCACACACGACACCGCGCCCGGCCCCCTCTCGGGTGGGGCCGGGCGCGGCTGCTGGGGTGGGTCCGGCGGGCGGACCCGGTGAGGTGGCCCGTGTCAGGCCGGTGCGATCACGGCACCTCGGAGGCGAGGACCTCGGACTGGGCGAGCTGCTGCGCCTCGTCCTTGCGCGCGGTGCTCGGGGCCACGTGGTCCTGGCCCATCTCCGTGTCCTTGGACTCGACCATGAAGTACGTGCACAGGACCGAGACCGCGGACAGTCCGGCGAGCATCATGCCCACGTAGAGGACGTTGCCCTGGGAGACCCACTGCGCGGCGAACAGCGGCGGGATGGCGCCACCAAAGATGCCGGCAAGGTTGTAGCCGAGGCCGGCGCCCGTGTAGCGGTAGCGGGCCTGGAACAGCTCGGGCAGGGCCGCGCCGGCCGGGCCGTAGGCGATGCCGAAGATGATCAGGGTGACGATGAGGCCGATCGCGAACGCGGCCTTGCTGCCCGTCTCCATGATCGGGAACACCGCGAGCGCCCAGATGACGGCGAGGGTGCAGGAGATCATGATGACCTTGCGCCGGCCGATCTTGTCCGACCACATGGCCGAGGCGGCGATCGAGAGACCGAAGATCACGGCGGCGAGCATGCCCATGGACAGGACGAACGGCATGCTGTGGCCGAGGTACTTGGTGGCGAAGTTCGTGAAGAACGAGGTGCCCATGTAGAAGAGGGAGAACAGCGAGGCCAGCGCACCGCCGGCGATGAGGATCTCCTTCCACTGGTAACGCATGGCGTCCAGGAAGGGCAGCTTCTTCTCCGGGTCCTGACCGAGGCGGCGCTCCCCCTCCTTGAACACGGGGGTCTCGTCCACCGCGAGGCGGATCCACAGGCCGACCAGCACGAGCAGCGCGGAGAGCAGGAACGGGATGCGCCAGCCGACGGTCATGAAGAAGCTGTCGGTGCTCGTGTTGTCGCCGCGGGTGAAGATGAGGAAGGTCATCGACGAGAGGAAGAAGGCGAAGGCGGGGCCGAGCTGCGGCCACATCGCCATCATGCCGCGCTTGCCCTTGGGGGCGTACTCCGCGGTGAGCAACGTGGCGCCGGCCCACTCACCGCCCACGGCGAAGCCCTGGAAGAAGCGCATCAGCACGAGCAGGGTGGGCGCCCAGATCCCGATGCCGTTCGAGAAGATGCCGAACGCGCCGGTCGAGTAGCCCGGGAGCAGGCCGATGAACACGGTGGCGACGCCCATGATGAGCAGCGTCGACACGAGGGTCTTCTTGCGACCGATCCGGTCACCGAAGTGACCGAAGACGATCGCGCCGACCGGGCGGGCGAAGAACGCGACGGCGAACGTCGCGAACGACGAGAGCGTCGCCGCGGTGGCGCTCTGGTTGGGGAAGAAGATGTGCGGGAACACGAGGGCCGCGGCCGTGCCGTAGATGAAGAAGTCGTAGAACTCGATCGTGGTGCCGATCGAGCTCGCCGCGGCGACACGCTTGAGGGAGGTGGGCTTACCCGCCCCCTTCGCGTCGGTGGTCTGCGTCGTCACTTGCGTCTCCTGATGAGATAGCCCCGAGAGTGTGATCGAGGCGAGCGAACTCCGACTAACTCCAAGCCGGATGAGAAGACAGTAAGTGGTACGGGTCACACCCCGATACACCCGAAAGTGGATGCCCGGTGACGTGGGTCACAAACCGCAGGTCAGAGGGCTGATCGCGGGTGATCCGGGTCACCCCGGCGGTGCCCCGGCACCCCCTCGGACGCCCATCGCCCGGACGACCGTGGGGGTCGTCC
>DUTZ01000373.1 GCA_012841845.1 Actinomycetales bacterium
GTCCGCTCCAGCGGACCGACCCGGCCGAGCGTGATCATGAGCCGATTCGCCGTGATGACCACGGTGAGCCAGTGGTGCCCGAGATAGACACGGGTGAGGAGGAGCACCCAGGTCGTCATGGCTGCGACGATGCCAGCGACGTCTGACAACGCTGGCTCGTCACGCCTCCGGGATCACTAGGCTGTGCGCATGGAGCGCCACTGGGACGCCGATGTCGTCGTGATCGGCAGCGGTTTCGGCGGCGCGGTGGCGGCGCTGCGGCTGGCAGAGGCAGGGCACCGCGTCATCGTCCTGGAGAAGGGCCGCAGGCTCGCCCCCGAGGACCTGCTCCGGGCACGGAAGGACCCTCGAGCCTATCTCTGGCAGCCCGGCGCCGGGCTGCGTGGGTTCTTCTGGCAGCGCATCCTCCGGCACGTCGCCATCATCGGCGGGACGGGCGTCGGAGGCGGCTCCATCGTCTGGGCCGGGGTGCTGCTCGAGCCGGGTGAGAGCTTCTACGAGGCGCCGGCACTGCGAGCGGTCGGCGTCGACCGGGCCGCGCTAGCGCCACACCTGGCCACAGCAGCACGCATGCTCGGCCGGGTCACCAGCCCGCACCACGACCGGATGGACGACTATCTGCGCCAGGCGGCGCACGCCGTCGGGGCCGGAAGCACCTTCGGGCCGGTTCCCACCGGCATCCACTTCGGGCAACCCGGCGTCACCGAGCCGGATCCGTTCTTCGACGGGGAGGGTCCGCCGCGCACCGGCTGCCGGCTGTGTGGGGAGTGCCTGCTCGGGTGCCCCTACAACGCCAAGAACGACCTCACCCGCAACTACCTCCACCTCGCCGAGCGCCGGGGCGTGCAGATCCGCCCCGAGCACGAGGTCGACGCACTCCGGCCGGTCGAGAGCGGCTACCTCGTCGAGGCCCGCCACCCGTGGCGCCGCAGCCGGCACGCGACGATCAGCGCCCGTCGGGTCGTCCTCTCCGCCGGCGTGCTCGGCACCCTCGAGCTGCTGCACCGCTGCCGCGACGAGCTGGGAACCCTGCCGCACCTCTCGCCGCTGCTGGGCTGGCACGTGCGCACCAACTCCGAGGCCCTCACGGCGATCCTCCAACCGCCCGGTGAGGACCTCTCCCGGGGCCCGACCATCTCCAGCCACTTCCACCCGGACGCCCGCACCCACGTCACGCAGAACCGCTATATGGGCGGTTGGCACATGCGCGCCCAGCTCGGGCCGTTCATTGACGACGACGAGCCGGCCCGCCGGGGTCGGCGCGTTCTCGGGGACCTCGCCCGGCACCCCGTCACGCAGGCCAGGCTCATGGGTGCCCGCGACTTCCTGCGACGCCTCACCGTCCTCACGACGATGCAGCACCACGACAGCGAGCTCGCCCTCGAGCTGCGGCGCTCACCGTGGCAGCCCTGGCGCCGGGTGCTCCGCTCACGCATCGCCGAGGGTGTCCGCCCGCCGAGCAATCTCACGGTCGCCAACGAGGTGACCAGGGCGTTCGCCGCGGCCTCCGGCGGTCGCCCGCTCAACCTCCTGGGGGAGTCCGTCGGCGGGCTGTCTGTCACGGCGCACATCCTCGGCGGAGCGGTCATGGGCCCGGACGCAGAGCACGGGGTCGTGGACGACCGTCACGAGGTGCACGGTCATCCCGGTCTCTACATCGCCGACGCGAGCGTCATCCCGGCCAACCTCGGCGTCAACCCGTCGCTCACCA
>DUTZ01000374.1 GCA_012841845.1 Actinomycetales bacterium
CCCGGGCCGATCGACGATCGGCCCGGGTCGTCTACTGTCTGGGGCATGCCCGTCGTCATCACCGGATCCATCGCCACCGACCACCTCATGACCTTCTCCGGTCGGTTCTCCGAGCAGCTCCTGCCCGACCAGCTGGCCCACGTGTCGCTGAGCTTCCTCGTGGACTCGCTGCAGATCCGCCGGGGCGGGGTAGGCGGCAACATCGCCTTCGCCCTCGGCGTGCTCGGGCGGACCCCGCACCTCGTGGGCGCCGCCGGCGAGGACTTCGCCGACTACCGCGCCTGGCTCGAGGAGCACGGCGTGGACTGCTCGGCCGTGCACATCAGCACCGCCATGCACACCGCCCGGTTCGTGTGCACCACCGACTCGGACATGGCGCAGCTCGCGTCCTTCTACCCCGGCGCGATGGGGGAGGCCGCCACCATCTCCCTGGCCCGCCTCGTCGAGCGCATCGGGCGTCCCGAGATCGTGCTCGTGGGCGCCAACGACCCCACGGCCATGCACTCGCACACCGCCGAGTGCCGCGAGCTCGGGCTCGACTTCGCCGCCGACCCCTCCCAGCAGCTCGCCTTTCTCGACGGCGAGGCCGCCAAGGCCCTCGTCGACGGCGCCCGCTACCTCTTCACCAACGAGTACGAGTACGAGCTGCTGCTCACCAAGACCGGCTGGACGCCGGAGGAGCTGGACGCCCGGGTCGGCACGCGGATCACCACCCGCGGCGGCAAGGGGGTCGTCATCGTGGAGCAGGGCGCCGAGCCCCTCGAGGTGGGCATCGTGCCGTCCGAGAACCTCCTCGACCCCACCGGCGTGGGGGACGCGTTCCGCGCCGGCTTCCTCACCGGCGTCCTGGACGGGCTCTCCCTGGAGCGTTCGGCGCAGTTCGGCGCCGTGGTGGCGACCCTCGTCCTGGAGACGACGGGCACGCAGGAGTGGGAGCTCGACGTGCCCGCGATGCGGCGCCGGCTCACCGACGCCTACGGGGCCGAGGCCGCCGAGGAGATCGTCGCCGTCCTGCCCGGGTGAGGCCCCGGGGGCGTCCGGAACCTCAGAGCCGAACCGGGTAGTCGCGCTGCTCGATGCGGGGGGTGATCCGCCCCTCGACGAAGATGCCGTGCCAGATCATGAAGCACAGCATGGTCCAGATGCGGCGGCTGTGATCGGAGTCGCCGCGCCGGTGCTCGTCGAGCATCCGCAGGACGGCGGCCTTGTCCACGAACTCGTCCGTCCCCGACGCCGCGACGTGCTCGCGGGCCCAGTCGTGCAGCTCCGGCCCGGCCAGCCAGTGGCGGGTCGGCACCGGGAAGCCCAGCTTGCGCCGGTGCAGCACGTGCGCCGGGACGATCCGCTCCATGGCCTGGCGCAGCGCGTACTTGGTGGTGCCATGGGCGATCTTCTCCGAGTGCGGCAGGCGCCGCGCGACCTCGAAGACCTCGCGGTCCAGGAACGGCACGCGCAGCTCGAGCGAGTTGGCCATGGTGATCTTGTCCGCCTTGACCAGGATGTCGCCCCGCAGCCACGTGAACAGGTCCAGGTGCTGCATCCGGGCCACGGGGTCCCAGCCGCGTGAGCGCTCGTAGATGGGCCCGGTGACGTCCTGGTGCCCCCACTCGGGCCGGTAGTCGCGGAGCACCGAGCGCACCTGCTCCTCGGAGAAGGAGCGGGCGTTGCCGTAGTAGCGGTCCTCGAGGGTGAGCGAGCCCCGGTGGAGCAGGCTCTTGCCCCGCATCCCCTCGGGCAGGCGGGTGCTGGCCCGGCCGAGCGCGCGGCGCAGCGCCCCCGGCACCCTCTCGAACGCGGCGAGCGAGAGCGGCTCCTTGTAGATGGTGTAGCCGCCGAACAGCTCGTCCGCGCCCTCGCCGGACAGGACCACCTTGACGTGCTTGCGGGCCTCGGCGGCCACGAAGTACAGGGGGACGAGCGCCGGGTCGGCCACCGGCTCGTCGAGGTACCAGATGATCTCCGGGATCGCGGCGGCGAACTCCTCGGGGGAGACCACCTTGACGATGTGCTCGACCCCGATCGCGGCGGCCGATTCGGCGGCCACGTCGATCTCCGAGTAGCCCTCCCGCTCGAAGCCGGTGGTGAAGGTCAACAGGTTCTCGTTGTGCCGGCGGGCCAGGGCGGCGATCGCCGTGGAGTCGATGCCGCCGGAGAGGAAGGAGCCCACCGTGACGTCGGCGCGCATGTGCTTGGCCACCGAGTCCTCGAGCGCGGCCGCGATCTCGTCGTAGCGCTTCTCCGCGTCGCCGTCGGCCACCGGCACCACCGGGAACGTGGGCTCGAAGTAGCGCTCGACCACCGGCGCGGCGCCGGGGGAGAGGGTGGCGTGGCACCCGGACTCGAGGCGCCGGATCCCGCGGGTCAGGGTCTCGTCCTCCGGGACGTACTGGAGGGTGACGTAGTGCTGGAGGGCGCGGGTGTCGAGCGAGGTGTCGACGGCGAGGACGTCGACGAGCTCCAGGAGCGACTTCTTCTCGCTCGCGAAGGCCGTGCCCCCGGGGCCCGACGCCATGTAGAGCGGCTTGATGCCGAACGGGTCGCGCGCCACGAACAGGGTGCGCTCGACCGTGTCCCAGATCGCGAAGGCGAACATTCCCCGCAGCCGCCGGACCACGCCGGCGCCCCAGTGGTGGAAGCCCACGAGGATCGGCTCGCCGTCACCCTCGGTCGTGAACCGGGCGCCGAACTCCCGCTGCAGCTCCTCACGGAGCTCGAGGTAGTTGTAGATCTCGCCGTTGAACGTCATGACGTAGCGGTCGGGGTGTTCCGGCGGGCCCCAGTGCAGCGGCTGGTGCGAGTGGGCGATGTCGATGATCGACAGCCGGTTGAAGCCGAACGCGACGTCGTCGTCGACCCACGTCCCCACCTCGTCGGGCCCCCGGTGCCGCTGGCACCCCATGGCCGACAGGATCCTCGGCTCGAGGCCCCGCGCGGAGCCGTCGGGGGTGAGCAGACCAAGCAGGCCACACATGCGTCGGGTACCTCATCGATCATCGGTCGGGGGTGGGGTCGGACACGCTTGTCGCGGGTCACGGTGCGTGGCGAATACTACTGGTGTCGACGTTCCCCACCACTCCGCCCGACGGCGAGGGGGGAACTTCGGTGAATTGCCGGTACCCGCGGCCCGCAAACTGAGAGCCGTGGTCTACTCTTCTTAGGTGTCCCGGCCACGTGGCCGGAGCCGCTGATCAGGAAGGCGTGATGGTGGAACAGCGTGACGGGCGTCGACGGACGCGCAGGGCTGCACTCGCGGTGTCTCTCGGCACTCTCGGCTTGTTCTTGTCCGGGTGCACTCTGCCCAGCCTCCACACCGAGAACAAGTGGTGGAACCAGACCATGAACTTCGGATTCCCGGAGGGCATCACGCCCGAGGGCATCGCGATCCGTGAGTTCTGGACGCTGACGGTGATCACGTCGCTGATCGTCGGCTTCTTCGTGTGGGGCCTGATCTTCTGGTCGATGGCCTTCCACCGCAAGAAGAAGGGCGACGAGGAATTCCCGCGTCAGACCGGGTACAATGTCCCGCTCGAGCTGGTCTACACCGCCGTGCCGTTCGTGATCATCTCGGTGCTCTTCTACTTCACCGTGCTCACCCAGAACAAGGCTCTGCACCTGGCCCCCGAGGACCAGGTCGGGGTCAAGGTGGACGTGACCGCCTACCAGTGGAACTGGAAGTTCGGCTACAACCGCGTCAACGACGTCGGGGGCGTGACCATCGAGGACGGCACGAACCACGAGGCGCAGCGCGCCGCGGAGGAGGCCGGTGTCCTCTCCGACGAGCAGCGCGAGGCGCTCGGCCACGACGGCGAGCCCGCGGCCGGCGGCCCGATCCACGGCCGTCTCGCCGAGGACAAGTCGTTCCTCTACTACAACAACATCGAGACCGTCGGCACCTCCGAGGAGGTCCCGGTCCTGGTGGTGCCCACCGACACGCGGATCGAGTTCCGGCTCGCCTCCGCGGACGTGGTCCACTCCTTCTGGATCCCCGAGTTCATCTACAAGCTGGACGTCATGCCGCACCCCGGCAGCAACCAGCAGCTGAGCATGTTCCAGGTCGAGCGGATCGAGCGTGAGGGCGCGTTCGTCGGCCGCTGCGCCGAGATGTGCGGCACCTACCACGCGATGATGAACTTCGAGCTCCGCGCGGTGTCCCCGGAGGACTTCGGTCGCTACATCGAGTTCCGCCAGGACAACCCGACGGCGACCAACGCCGAGGCCCTCGAGGCCATCGGCCAGGACCCGTACGCCACGTCCACCGCCCCGTTCAAGACGGGCCGTAGCGACACCCGTGACACGAACAACATCATCGAGAACGCATCCGCCAACTGATGCCTCTCCCCAGTAGCACGCGAAGGACTCCAGCACGATGAGCGCAACCACGAAGATCTTCGACGGTCTGTTCATATTCCTCGCCGTCGTCGCGGTCGGCTACGCCTACTCGACGGGGCGCTCGCGCACCGACGTCGAGTGGGCGGGAACCACGGCGCTGGTCCTCACCGCGGGCCTGTGCCTCCTGGTGGGCGGCTACCTCCGCTTCGTCGGACGCCGCATCAACACCCTGCCCGAGGACTACGAGATGGCAGAGGTCTCGGACGGCGCCGGCGAGCTGGGCTTCTTCAGCCCGCACAGCTTCTGGCCCTTCCTCCTCGCCTCCGCCATCCTCGTGGTGGGCTTCGGCGCGGCGTTCTGGAACTGGTGGGTGATCATCGGCGGCGCCGTGGCGATCATCATCACCGCCAGTGGCCTGGTGTTCGAGTACCACTGGGGTCGCGAGAAGCACTGACCTCCCACGGTCCCCACGAGGCCCCCACCGCACTGCCCGCGGTGGGGGCCTTCTCGTCTCTGGTGCAGGTGCTGCGGGCTCGGCTGGCTGGGGGCTCGTCTGGCTGGGGGCTCGTCTGGCTGGGGGCCGGTGGCGTCCAGCCCGCGCTCGTGTCGCCCCGTGTTCTTGTGCCACCCGCGGGACGTCCGGGCCGGCCCGGCGGCGCCCGTATGGCTCGCACACGTGTTAGAGGGGGCCAGAACGTCCGTGGAGCGCCTGCGGACCCGTGTACGGGCCCTTGTGGCCCCTGTGCCGCAGCCTGACGGCTGGGGACGTCAGAGGGCCGTGCGGCCCCCCGCCCACCGGCGGCGTGCCCTTGCGACGGGACGTTGTCGACGATGAACCGCGGCCGGCACGCGCTCGAGCCGATGCTCGTGGGGCGTGGGCGTCGCCACTGTTCGTGCCCTTCCGCCCCGGCGCGCGCCGGTGCAGACGTACGTGATCTGTGGCGGGGCCGGCGGGCACTGGTCTACATGGTCAACTGCCGCGGGAGCTTCTTGTCGCCGACACTTCTCGATCTAGAGATGGCGGCGGACTCTCTCGAGGCCGGCCGCGCGTGTCCGCGGGGCTGCAGGGGAGGGGACAGCGTGGATGGGTACTGACGCCGGTCCCGCAGACCGCGGCTACAGCTGACGCTGGCCTCGTGTCGTGGAATCCTTGGCGGGCTCCGCGGCAATTGCGGCCGTGGCGGACCCCACGTGCCGTTGGCGCCACGGCCTCGTCGGGGCCGGCACGCGCTCTTGCCGATGCTCGTGGGCGTGGGCGTCGCCACTGTTCGTGCTCGTCCGCCCCGGCGCGCGCCGGAGCAGACGTACGCGAACTGTGGCGGGGCCGACGGGCAGTGACTCACGCCGGCATCGGCATCGGCAACGACCGTGGGCAGATTCTCGACCTCGCCCTGGTGAGTGATGTCGTTGTGGGTCGCTCGGGCCGCGAAGAGCACGGGCCGCGAGGAGCACGAACCGCGAGGAGCACGAACCGCGAGGAGCACGGCCCGCGAGAACCGGCACGGGCGCTCGGGGCTGTCGGTGCGGGCTCGACGCGGCACGGCATTCGAAAGCGACGGAGGCGAAATGGGCCGCGGGCCGGATCTCCGAGTGGAGATCCGGCCCGCGGGTCGGCGCGTGTGCCGGGGGATCAGTGCTCGTCGCGCGCGCCGAGCGAGCGGTTCTCCTCCTGCAGCGTGCGGAGCATCGAGGACTCCTCGCTGTGGCCGCTGTGCTCGGCGTCCTCGAGACGCCGGGCCTCGTCGGCCGGGTCGGCGGTGAACATGCCGCGGACCGGGCGACCGGCGGCACCGAGCTGGTTGGCCTTGGTCGGGACCTTGGCACCGGCGTACTCGAGCGGGATGGCGTGACCGTGGTCGTCCAGGCCGCCGAGCGGCTGGTGGACCTCGATGAACTCACCCTGCGGCATGCGCATGATGATGCCGGTCTCGATGCCGTGCTCCAGCACCTCGCGGTCGGCGCGCTGGAGGCCCAGGCACAGCCGGTAGGTGAAGAAGTACGCCAGCGGCGGCACGAGGATCAGGCCGATGCGGCCGGCCCACGTGGTGGCGTTGAGCGAGATGTTGAAGTGGTACGCGATGAGGTCGTTGGAACCCATCAGCACCAGGATCACGTAGAACGAGATCGCCATGACACCGGCCGCCGTACGCACCGGCACGTCGCGCGGACGCTGCAGCAGGTTGTGGTGCGCCTTGTCGCCGGTGAGCTTGGCCTCGATCTGCGGGTAGGCGAACATCAGCACGACCATGGCGCCGAGCATCACGGCGACCCAGAGGACCGCGGGGATCGTGTACGGGCCGAGGTAGATCTCCCATGCCGGCATGACACGGGCGCCGCCCTCCGTCCACAGCATGTACCAGTCCGGCTGTGAACCGGCGGAGATGTGTGACGGGTTGTACGGCCCGAGATTCCAGATCGCGTTGATCGTGAACACGCCCGAGAAGAGCATGAGCATGCCGACCGTGATCGCGCCGAAGGCGATGGACTTGACGGCGAAGACCGGGAGGATCCGGACGCCCACGACGTTGTTCTCGGTCCGGCCGGGGCCGGGGAACTGCGTGTGCTTCTGGTACCAGACCAGGGCGAGGTGCGCTGCGATGAGCGCGAGGATGATCGCCGGGATGATGAGCACGTGCAGCACGTAGAACCGCGGGATCATGAGGTCGCCGGGGAAGTCGCCGCCGAAGATCATCCAGTGCATCCAGGTACCGATCACGGGGAGGCCCACGACGATGCCGGAGGTGATCCGGAGGCCGGTGCCCGAGAGGACGTCGTCCGGCAGGCCGTAGCCGAGGAAGCCCTCGACGATGCCCAGGAGCAGCAGCACGCAGCCGATGGTCCAGTTGGCCTCACGCGGCTTGCGGAAGGCGCCGGTGAAGAAGATGCGCAGCATGTGGACGACCATCGAGGCCACGAACAGCAGGGCCGCCCAGTGGTGGATCTGACGGACGAACAGGCCACCGCGGACCTCGAATGAGATGTTCAGGGCCGTCTCGTAGGCGCGAGAGATCTCGATGCCGTTGAGCGGGGCGTAGGCACCCTGGTAGATCACCTTCGACATCGACGGGTCGAAGAACAGGGTGAGGTAGACACCCGAGATCAGCAGGATGATGAAGCTGTACAGGGCGATCTCGCCCAGCAGGAAGGACCAGTGCGTCGGGAAGACCTTGTTGATCTGCCGGCGCATGCCCTTGGCCATCGTGTACCGCGAGTCGAGCTCGTTGCCCATCGCGGCGAGTTTGGTGTTGTTGCTCATGAACGACGCTCCCAGTAGGCAGGTCCGACCGGCTCGATGAAGTCGCCGTTGGCGACGAGGTAGCCCTCGCTGTCCACCGCGATGGGCAGCTGCGGAAGCGCACGCGCGGCGGGGCCGAAGATCGGCTTCGCGTACTCGAGCGCGTCGAACTGCGACTGGTGGCACGGGCAGAGGAAGCGATGCGTCTGCTGCTCGTAGAGCGAGGTGGGGCAGGCGAGGTGCGTGCAGATCTTCGAGTAGGCGTACAGGTCGCCGTAGTTGAAGTTCTCCTGGCCCTTGCGCTTGATGACCCGCGCCGCGTCCTCGGGACGGAAGCGGATGAGCATGACCGAGTTACGGACGCCGTGGATCGAGTGCATGTGCTCCTCGAAGTTGCCCAGGGCGCTCTCGGGGAGCGGGAACACGGACTCGAGGCCACCGGCGGCCAGGTCCTCGACGCGGATGCGCTCGAGGCGACCCTCACCGGCAGGCGGGTGCCCGTCAGGGTAGACCTTGCCGGTGTCACGACCGAGGTAGACCTTCTCGGCGGGCATGCCGTCGGGACGGTTGTCGGAGGCGAGGGTCCAGCCGGTGGTGTGGAGGGTGCCGTCGCCGGCGACGTTGAGGTCGTGCTGCGGCTTCCACGGGTTCTTGATCATGCCGCCGAGCGGGATGATCGCGGAGAGGCCGATGAGGCCCACGCCGGCGCCGAGCATGCCGCCCATGACCTTGCGGCGACCGAGCGTCGAGGTGCCCCAGGCGTCGTTGAGCTCGGCAGCGATGGTCCGCTTGTCGACGTCCTCGGAGGCGCCGTCGTGGCGGGTCTGGACCGAGATCTCCTCGGGGATGAACTTCTTGGTGAACTGCACCGCGCCGAAGCCGAGGAACAGGATCGACAGGCCGATCGTGATGCCCAGCAGCGGGGTGTAGGCCATGTAGAGCCAGTAGCCGTCCTCACCCTCGCCCTTGTACTCCCAGGGCCAGAAGATGTAGATGACGGTGAAGGCGAGCGCCAGGAGGGCCGCCAGCGTGAACCAGATGGTCACGGTGGCCGCGGCGCGCTTCTCGGCGCGCGTGGTCTCGCCCTCGGGCCAGCGGCTCTTGCGGAACTTGACGTCCACCTCGTCGAGCTGCGTACCCAGGGTGACGAGCTCGGCGTCGCTCATCCGGTCCAGGTCCGCGGGGGACGGGTTCTTGGGGGTCTCACTCATGAACGGGATCCGATCCACAGGGTCGCACCGATGAGGGCGACGATGCCGACAAGCCACATGGCCGCACCTTCGGTGACGGGGCCGAGGCCGCCGAGCGTGTAGCCGCCGGGCGAGACCTTGGAGTCCGTGTCCTTGATGAAGGCGATGATGTCCTTTTTCTCGTCAGGCGTGAGCTGACGGTCCGAGAACTTGGGCATGTTCTGCGGGCCGGTGAGCATGGCCTGGTAGATCTCCTGCTCGTTGGCAGGATCGAGAATCGGGGCGTACTTACCGGCCGAGAGGGCGCCGCCGCGGCCGGTGAAGTTGTGGCAGGACGCGCAGTTGAGGCGGAACAGCTCCGAGCCGCGCGCGATGTCCTCGGCGCGGGCCTCACCCGAGGCGCCGCGGAGCGACTCCTGGGCGATCGAGCCGTCCTCGTCGTGGATGAGCTCCGGGCCGCCGCCGTGGGCGTCCACGTAGGCCGCGAGCGCGAGCGTCTGGTGCTCGCTGAAGCGCGCGTTCTTGCGGGCCGCCTGCGCCTCGTTGATGGCCATCGGCATCCGGCCGGAGTTCACCTGGAAGTAGGTCGCGCCGGCGCCCATGCCGACGAGCGACGGGCCGCGGTCCTCGACGCCCTGCAGGTTCTGGCCGTGACACGTGATGCAGGCGACGTCGTAGAGGGCCTTGCCCTCGGCGACGAGCGCCGCGTTGTCCTCGTTCGCGGTGGCGACCTGCGGGTCGGGCACCACGGCGGTGGCGATGGCGCCGGCGCCGAGCAGACCGGCGGCGATGACGAGCGCTCCGGTGGCCTTGCGACGACGCTTGGTCGAGACCCGGCGCTCGGGAGCCCCGGCGGGCTCCGGCGCCGGGCTGTCCGCGGCGGGCTGGTGAGGTGTGTTCATTGGTGAGTTCCCTTTGGTGTTGGGACCTGCTGGACGCGGCGTCCTGCGGCCAGCTGACTACTGGATGAAGTAGATGACGACGAAGAGGCCGATCCAGACAACGTCAACGAAGTGCCAGTAGTACGACACGACGATCGCGGCGGTGGCCTGTGCCGGCGTGAACCGGGACATCGTGGTGCGCATGATGAGCACCACGAAGGCGAGGACGCCCGCGAGGACGTGGAGTCCGTGGAAGCCGGTGGTGATGAAGAAGACCGAGCCGTAGACGCTCGAGGAGATGGTCGTGCCCTCGAGGTAGAGCATGACGTACTCGTACACCTGCCCGATGAGGAACACCGTGCCCATGAGGGCGGAGATGGCGTACCAGCGGCGGAGCCCGAACACGTCACCCTGCTCGGCGGCGAACACGCCCAGCTGACAGGTGAACGACGATGTCACGAGGATCGTCGTGATCGTCAGCGCGAACGGGACGTTGAGGTGCGTCGGATACGAGGGCCAGTCACCCCCCGAGTTCGCCTTGGAGACGAAGTACATCGCGAAGAGACCCGCGAAGAACATCAGCTCCTGGGACAGCCAGATGATGGTGCCCACACTGACCATGTTCGGCCGGTTCAGCGAATGAACACGCTGGGCCATGGCCGTTCCTGAGTTTTCAACTGCGCTCGTCACGAGGGCAAGTATGTCCCAGGTGGGGTGCCTAGTCAGCACGGACCCCCGATTTCGGCGTGTCCCGATCGCGTTTCCGCAGGTCGCCCGAGAAGACAGGTGTTGTCGGGTGGTCATATACACCCCAAGCAGGGGCTATCAGGGCGCTCTCAGTCTGTCCGTGGGGGCGTCCGGGCCGCGTCCTGAGGGGGTTCCCCCGGCGGCGGGTGCGGCGCTGGTGGCACGATTGGCCACACGCGGACCGTCGGACTCCGGCGGTCCGCCGATCCAACCGGGAGAGAGGGCGTGACCTGTGGGGAGTTCGGCGGCGTTCGACGGGGGCCGGTCGTGGCCCGACGTGCTCGGTGTGCTCACCGCGGGTGAGGACCTGGAGCCGGCGGCCGCCGGGTGGGCGATGGCCCAGATCATGGAGGGGACGGCGACCGACGCGCAGGTCGCCGCGTTCGGCGTGGCGCTCAAGATGAAGGGGGTCACGGGCCCCGAACTCGACGCGCTGTCCTCGACGATGCTCGCCTACTCCCGCCGCGTGCCCACCGCGAGGCCGTGCGTGGACATCGTGGGCACCGGCGGCGACAGGCAGGGGACGGTCAACATCTCCACCATGTCGTCGCTCGTGGTCAGTGCCTGCGGGGTTCCCGTGGTCAAGCACGGCAACCGGGCGGCCTCGTCGAAGAGCGGGGGAGCGGACGTGCTGGAGGCTCTCGGTGTGTCCATCGACCTGGGTCCCGAGGAGGTGGCCCGGTGCGTCGAGGAGATCGGGGTGGCGTTCTGCTTCGCCCCCGTGTTCCACCCGGCCCTGCGCTTCGCCGCCGCCCCGCGACGGGAGATCGGCATCCCCACCGTCTTCAACATCCTCGGGCCGCTCACCAACCCGGCCGCGCCCGCGGCGAACCTCATCGGCTGTGCCTTCGAGGACCTCATGTGGGTGATGGCCGAGGTGTTCGCGCTGCGGGGCCGGTCGGCGCTCGTGGTGCGGGGGTCCGACGGGCTGGACGAGATCACGCTCACCGGCCCCACCCGGGTGCTGCGGGTGGCGGACGGTCGGATCGAGGAGGACGAGATCCGTCCCGAGGACTTCGGGATGGCCCCGTGTTCGATCGAGGAGCTGCGCGGCGGGGACGGCGTCCACAACGCGGGCGTGGCGCGGGAGTTGCTCGCCGGAGCCACGGGGCCGGTGCGGGACGCCGTGCTGCTCAACTCGGCCGCCGCGCTGGTGGCCTTCGACGGGCTCGAGCACGGCGAGGACCTCGTCGAGGCGATGCGGGCGGCGATCGACCGGGCGGC
>DUTZ01000375.1 GCA_012841845.1 Actinomycetales bacterium
GGGTCTGGTGCCCGAAGTGGACGCCGCTCTCGAGGAGCTGGCGCATGGTAACGACGGCCATGCCGTGGTCTCCTTGTGCTGTTGTGGTTCACGTCGGTGGTCCGCGGGTGCGGCCACCTGCCTGGCGTCCGACGCTCACCCACCCGATTGCTCGGGACCAACGGGTGTGCGCCCCGCTTCGTGAGATCACTCAGTCAGTGGAGATGGACGCGCGAAGTCACCCAGTCGAGACTGGATGCCCCACCAGTGTATGCGACGCGCACCGATGCCCCGAATCCCACCGCCCCACCCGCCTCACCTTTCTCTCCCCACCCGTCAAACGGTGACTTCCCCACGCTTCGGAACCGTGGTGAAGTTGCCGTCAGGCGTCGGCGAGCGGGGCGAGCGGCCAGGCACCGCCCGGTTGGAGCGACTCGAGTTGCGCTGCGACGCCGAGCAGGAGGTCCTCCCGGCCCCGTCGCGCCATGAGTTGGACCCCGATCGGGACCCCGTTGCTGTCCGGGCCGGCCGGGACCGCGAGGGCGGGGTGTCCGGTGACGTTGGCGAGGGTCGTGTTCGTCACCAGGGGCAGGGAGGTGAGCATCGAGCGGACCCCACCCTTGCCGGCCACCGCACCGACCGGGGGCACCGGGACCGGCATGACGGGGTAGGCGACGATGTCCGCCGAGCCGAGCACGTGCTCGTCGACGGCGTCGGCGATGGCCTCGCCGCGGCGCAGCGCCCGGTCGACGATGCGGTCGGTGGCCCACCCGGACAGGGCGACGACGTCCTTGGTCCGGCGTTCGAGCCGCTCGGGGTGCTCCACCAGTCCGGCCTCGACCCGCATCCCGGCGAAGAACTGCGGCAGGAACGAGTCATGGACCAACGGGAAGCGCGGTCTGCCCTCGCGCACGTCGTGGCCGAGGATCGCCAGGTCGGCGGCGAGCCGGGCAGTGGCCCGGGCGACGTCCCGGTGGGTGAATGTGCCCGGTTGGAGCGGCTTGGTCGTCCACCCGATGCGGATCGGGGCCGGGTCTCGGGCCACGGCCGTGCGGAACGGCTCGACCGGGTCCGGCAGTTGCCACCGGTCCGAGGGCAGCGAACCGGCCAGGACGTCGAGGACGAGGGCGCTGTCGGCGACAGTACGCGTCAGGGGTCCGAAGACGACGAGGCCGAACCAGTGCTGGGACAACGGCGCGAGTGAGATCCGGCCCCGGGTGGGTTTGAGCCCGACGAGACCGCAGGCACCGGCCGGTATGCGGATCGAGCCACCGCCGTCACCGCCCAACGCTATGGGAACGATGCCGGCCGCCACCGCAGCCGCACTGCCGCCGGAGGACCCGCCCGGGCCGTGGTCGAGGTTCCACGGATTGCGGGCCAGTCCGGTCGTGTCCGACTCGGTGAGCGGGACCTGCCCGAACTCCGGCATCGTCGTCTTGCCGATGATGACCGCGCCCGCGGCCCGGAGTCGCCGGATCGCTTCCGAGTCCTGAGTCACCGGCGTCGAGTTCCCCTGTCCGCCAAGGGTGGTCACGTGCCCGGCGACGTCGTACTCCTCCTTGACCGCGACCGGCACCCCGGCGAGCAGCCCGTCCCGCCCCACTCCCCCGGCGTCGATCGCGTCGGCCTCGGCGAGGGCCTCCTCGGCCCGGA
>DUTZ01000376.1 GCA_012841845.1 Actinomycetales bacterium
CGCGGGTGCGGCGTGGTGATCAGGCGCGGGCGGTGCGGCCACCGCGGCCGCCGCGCAGCCCCAGGACCAGTCCGATCACCAGGGAGAGCACACCGAGCACGCCGAGCACGATCGGCACGATGCGGCCGAAGGTGTTGAGCGTGTCCTGCGTCTCCTGCGCGGCGGCGCCGGTGGCCTCGTGGGTCTCCTCGTTCCAGCCGGACTGGAAGCGGACGGCCGTGCGGGTCGGGTTGGCGACCTCCTCCTCGACCGCGGCCTTGTCGGCGAAGAACTCGTCCGCCTCCTCCTGGCTCGGGGCGAAGAACTGGAAGATGTCCTCCTTGCCGTCGATGATCTGGCCCGTCTCCGGGTTCACCCAGACCTGCCGCGTGTTGGTGTAGTAGCGGCGCATGTCGACGTCGCGCTCCGGGTCGCCCTCGAGGCCCCAGACGCCGGCCTTCTGGCCCTCGCGACGGTAGCTGGCGAGGATCGACTCGACACGCTGGTCGTAGCCGGTGGAGATCGACGAGAAGTGGTCACGGATCGAGGACCACATGTCGATCGGGCCCAGGTCCTGGCGGTACTCGTACGCCTTGATGCCCTTGATCTCCGTCTCGCCGACGAACGAGATCGGGTTGGTGGTGAAGGTGCTGGCGTCGAAGTAGTCGTAGTCCTTCTGCTCCGCGTCGAACGGGAACTTGTACTGCAGGCCCTCGCGGACGAAGCCGGTCGGCGCGTCCTGCTCCGGGTCGCCGGTCGTGGTCATCTGCAGCGTGGAGGTGGGCTCGTCCACGGGCTCGGACGAGACGCGGTCCAGGGTGATGCGGTCGACGCTGGCGTTGATGAGGCCCTCGACGCCGTCCGAGCCGGAGATGTCCTCGCGCAGGAGCGACTGGGCGGCCTGCAGGGTGATGACGTCGCCGTCCGACGGCTCGACGGCCTGCACGCGGCGCTGCGAGTACATCGGGATGTCGGCGTCGATGAAGCAGCTCACGGGGATCTCCGCGTCGGCGGCGCCGCCCTCGGCGGCCTCTCCCTCGGCGGCCTCACCCTCGTCGCCCTCGTCGCCGCCGGCGGGCCGGCACTCGGGCTTGTCCGCGTTCATGTCGGTCGGGGTGCCGGAGGCGAGGGCCGCGGCCACGAGGACCGTGCCGTCGACGGTCTCGGTCACCGTGGTGGAGTTGATGTCCAGCGGGGTCTTCTTCTGGGAGGGGACCACGAAGAACACCAGGGCCAGAGCCAAGGTGATGAGGAAGGCACCGAGTCCGATGAGGATGATCGCCGGTAGCGACGTCTTCCTCCCCGTGGTGCTGCTCTGTCCTGCCATCGCCGCTTCCTCCTGGTCTCGCCTTCTACCGATCCGTTCGCCCCGCCCGGGTCCGTTTCCCGGGTCGGTCGCCAAACCGGACCGTGATCAGGAGAAGATTAACAGTGATGAACACCTCATCGGACATCACCGACGGACACGTCGGCACTCTGCCCTCCGCGCGCGGCTTCGTCCCCGCGCTCGAGGGCCTGCGTGCCGTGGCCGCCTACGGCGTGCTGACCACCCACGTCGCGTTCCAGACCGGATCCTCCACGGGATCGGCGATCCACCGGATCTGGGGCCGGATGGACCTCGCCGTCGCCGTGTTCTTCGCACTCTCCGGTTTCCTGTTGTGGCGCACCCACGCGCTGCACGCCCGGCGCGGGGCCCCGGGCACCGCCCGGCCCGCGCTCACCTACCTGCGCTCCCGGGTCGTCCGCATCATGCCCGCCTACCTCGCGCTGGTGGCGGCGGCGTTCCTGCTGCTGCCGCAGAACGCGCGCGCCGACGTGCAGGTGTGGCTGGCCAACCTCACCCTCACCCAGGTCTTCGTGCCCGACTCGCTGGTC
This sequence comes from Actinomycetales bacterium, assembly GCA_012841845.1. GTDB lineage: Bacteria > Actinomycetota > Actinomycetes > Mycobacteriales > Mycobacteriaceae > Dietzia. The sequence goes on from DUTZ01000376.1 coordinate 1,855, forward strand.
GAGGGGCTCACGCACGCGTGGTCGCTGTCCGTGGAGATGGCCTTCTATCTGGTCCTGCCGCTGCTGTGGTGGGCGCTGGCCGGGCTGCGCGGCCCGCGGGCGCGGTGGCGGATCCCGGCGATCGCGGCCGTCGGCGTGGTGAGCCTGGGCTGGGCGTTGGTGCCGTGGCACGACCTCGGCATGCCCGACGGGCTCAACGACCACATCCTCCCGCCGGCCTTCGCCTCGTGGTTCGCCGCGGGGATGATCCTCGCCGAACTGGCCGCCGCCCCGCCCGGGCGCGTCGCCGCGCTGGCCCGGCACCGGCACGCGCGCTGGGGCTGGTGGGCCGTGACGGCCGCCGCGTTCGGCGCCACCACGGTGCCGCAGTGGTTCACCGAGGGGTTCGTCCACCCGTCCGGCCCGGAGTTCGCGGCCCGCACAGCCCTCGGCGCCGTCGTGGCGTTCTGCCTGCTGGCGCCGGTCGCGCTGGCGCCGCGCGGGCAGCGGTTCCGGATTCTGGACTCGGCGCCGCTCGGCACGCTCGGCCGCTGGTCCTACGGGGTGTTCCTGTGGCACGTGCTCGTGCTGCACTTCGCGTTCCAGATCGCGTTCGTGCCCATGTTCTCCGGGCGGATGCTCACGATCTGGCTCGTCACCGTGGCCGTCTCCACCGTCGTGGCGGCGGTGAGCTACGCGCTCGTCGAGGAGCCGTCGCGGCGCGCGTTCTCCCCCGGCGCCTCCCGGCGGCGCCGCGGCGAACCGGACGGCCAGCCCGCCGCCAGTCCCGCGCACACCAGCCCGGACACCGTCGCCACCTGAGTGGCGAGCTCGTCGCCGGCGTAGCCGAGCGGGTCCG
>DUTZ01000377.1 GCA_012841845.1 Actinomycetales bacterium
CACCGGCGCGCGGTCGAGGGCCTCGTCGTCGTCACCCCGGTCGTCCCCGCGCCGCGCTGAACTCCTGCTCCGCGCTCCGCCGCCGTACCGCGCCGTACCTCTGTGCTGCGCCGTGCCATCGCCGCGTCCCCTCGCTCGCCGCCGTCCCCGGGCGCCGGCCGCGCCCGATCTGGTCGAGTGACCAGATGGCGTTGTGGGGCAGCCTAGCCCGGTTCGGCGCGCTGCGGTGCAGGTCGGGCCGCGTCAGTTGGTGTCGGCCACCAGCGGCTCGATGGTGAGGTGGTCCATCTCCTTGGAGATGTACTGCAGGCGCCACTTGTCGCCGAAGAGGGCGAGCAGCTCGCCGTCGGTGCGCGTGAACACCTCGACGCCGCGCTGGCGGCCCAGCTCGTCGGCGGAGTCGGCGTCGGTGCGGCGGGCGATGGTGTACGGGAGGTTGTCGACGACGACCTCCACGTTGAACTCGGCCCGCATCCGCGCCGTGACCACCTCGAACTGCATGGGGCCCACGGCCGCCATGACGGGGTTGGCGTCGCCGCGGGTGTCGTTGCGCAGGATCTGCACCACGCCCTCGGCGGCGAGCTGGTCGATCGCCTTGCGGAACTGCTTGTACTTGCCCAGCGACTGCGCCCGGACCACCGCGAAGTGCTCGGGGGCGAACTGCGGGATCGGCGGGAACTGCACCTTCTTACCGGTGTAGAGGGTGTCGCCGGGCGCCAGCGCGGTGGCGTTGACCAGGCCCACCACGTCGCCCGGGTAGGCGGTCTCCACGGTGGAGCGGTCGCGGCCGAACACCGTGAGGGCGTACTTGGTGGTGAACGGCTTGGCGGTCTGCGCGTGCGTGACCACCATGCCGCGCTCGAACTCGCCGGAGACGACGCGCATAAAGGCGAGGCGGTCGCGGTGCGCGGCGTCCATGCCGGCCTGCACCTTGAACACCACGGCGCTGAAGGGATCGGTGGTCTCCCGCGGCGTGCCCGACACCGTGTCCCAGGCGCGCGGCGGCGGGGCCAGGTCCACGAGCGCGTCGAGGATCTGGTGGACGCCGAAGTTGAGCATGGCGGAGGCGAAGATCACCGGGGAGGTCTCGCCGGCCAGGTAGAGCTCCTGGTCGTGGTCCTGGCCCATCGCCGAGAGCAGCTCCGACTCCTCGACCGCGGTGGTCCAGGGCTCGCCCTCCTTGGCCTCGGCGGCGGCCGCGTCGTAGTGCTCCTCCGGGGCGATGGTCGAGCCGCCGGCGGTGCGGGTGAAGTGGATGTACTCCTCCGGCGCGCCCTCGTCGCCGCGCCGCAGCAGCCCGCGGTAGTCGCCCGCGATGCCCACCGGCATGTACAGCGGGGTGGGCACCAGGCCGATCTGCTCGGAGATCTCGTCGAGCAGCTCGAGCGGCGCCCGGCCGGGCCGGTCCCACTTGTTGATCACTGTGATGATCGGCAGCCCGTTGTGCTTGCACACCTGGAACAGCTTGAGCGTCTGCGGCTCGAGGCCCTTGGCGGCGTCGATGAGCATGACCGCCGCGTCGACGGCCGTGAGCACACGGTAGGTGTCCTCGGAGAAGTCGGCGTGGCCGGGGGTGTCGACGAGGTTGATGACGAACGGCTCGTCGTCGGGGTCGGAGTGCTCCGGCGCGTACGTGAACTGCAGCGCGGTGGAGCTCACGGAGATGCCGCGGGCCTTCTCCATCTCCATCCAGTCCGAGACGGTGGACTTGCGGCCCGACTTGCCGTGGACGGCGCCCGCCTCGGTGATCACCCGCGCGTGCAGGGCCAGCGCCTCGGTGAGCGTGGACTTGCCGGCGTCCGGGTGGGCGATCACGGCGAAGGTGCGCCGCCGCGCGACCTCCGAGGCCACGTCCACGC
>DUTZ01000378.1 GCA_012841845.1 Actinomycetales bacterium
CCCCGACGGGAGCGTGCGGGTCGCGCCACGGGTCGGGGCGGACCGCAGGGGCCTCGTCCCGCCGGTCCTGCCATTCGGGATGCCGTTCGATCCCCCGCTGACCACCCTCGCGCGGTCCGAACGTCTCCGCGAGAACCGGATCGGGGTCGGTCTCGACGAGCGACCTCGTCGTCGTCCCCCGTGTCCCCACCGCCGCGTCCCCGGCCCCCCGCCGGGGGTCCCGGCCACCCGACACGCCGTGCGGGCGCGCGAAGTGAGCGGCCGTGGCGTCGTCGATGTCCGGCCGGCGCACGGGCGCGGGGTGGCGCAGTGGGCGCTCGGGGGTCTCGTCCTCCACCCGGCCCACCCTAACGGCCGCGGTTCCGCAGCCGTCGGAGCAGCCCGGCCACGAGGCCGTGCGGGGCAGGGGGTCGCGCCGCCGCGCCGGGACCCGATGCCGCGTCCGGGGCGTCGCCCGGTACGGAGCCGGGTGGTCCGCCCTCCCCCAGGGAACGCAGCCGGTCCCTGAGGTCCTCCGGCATGTGGATGGGTCCCGAGCCGCGCAGGGCCCGGCGGGCGTCGCGCTGGTCCGAGACCTCCTGGCGGCACCTCGGGCACCGGGCCAGATGGGCGTCCGCGCGGGTCAGACCGGCCGCGGGCAGGCGATGGTCGACGTAGGCGGCGACGGCCTCCGCCGAGAGATGGTCGGTCGAGAGGAACCGCCGGTTCCCCGGCGGCGGCCCGGCACTGTCGGCGACCCGACGCGCCGACACCGAGGACAGGTGGTACTCGGTGTCCGGGCCGGCTCCGGAACGCTGTCGATCCACCTCGTCGCCTCCTCGTCCGCCGTGGCGGGGACCCGGTCGACCCCGTCGAGGTCGTCAACGAGCGACGCCGTCACGGGGTTCCCGGCCGCGACCCGCGTCAGTCGGCCCGCTCGTGCACCCCGGTCACCCCGGCCGCCTCGAGCTCGGCGCGCAGCGCCGCGCGACCCCGGTGGATGCGGCTGCGGACCGTCCCCATCTTCACCCCGAGGATGCGCCCGACCTCCTCGTAGCTGAGGTCCTCGATGTCGCACAGGACGACCGCCGCCCGGAACTCCGGGGACAGGTTGTCCAGCGCCGTCTGGAGCACCGGATCGAAGGTCTCCTCGGCGAGGACCTGCTCGGGGCTGCGCGCCCGCCCCGGGACACGCTCGGCGTCCTCGGGAAGCGCCTCGAAGCGGATCCGCGCCCGGCGGCGGGCCATGTCGAGGAACAGGTTGGTGACGATCCGGTGCATCCAGCCCTCGAACGTGCCCGGCTTGTACCGGTCGAGCGAGCGGAACACCCGGATGAAGGCCTCCTGGGTGATGTCCTCCGCGTCGTGCGCATTACCGCACAGGCGGAACGCGAGGCGGTACACGCGGTCACCGTGCTGGGCCACGAGCTCGGACCACGACGGCATGTCGGACGCCCGGCCGGTCTCGTCGAACCGGGCGGTCCCGAGAGCCTCGACCCCGTCCGGGGCGGTCGTCACGGTCGTGGATCCGTGCACCGTCTGGGAGTACATGGTGCACACCCTCCCCCATCGGCCTGTCTTCCCGGTATACCCGTACTGAGAAGGCACTGAGAGTCCGATACCGATCGGATCACCGCGCGGCGACCACGCGCCGGTAGCCCGCGGGGATACGCTGGCCACCGTGTCCGATCAGCCTGACGCCCACGCCACCGACCGCTCCGGGGACCGCGCGCTCGCGCGGCGCTGCGCCGACCTCGTCGACGACTCCCCGTACTCCGCCGCCCGCACCGAGGCGGCCGAGCTCGGCGC
>DUTZ01000379.1 GCA_012841845.1 Actinomycetales bacterium
GCCGGGCCCGGGGGCGGGGGCGGCCGCGGCCAGGGCGGTCGGCCCGAGGAGGAGGACCGCGGCCGTCGCGGTGGCGGCGGGCAGGGTGCGGGTGAGGTGCATGGTGTGCTTTCGGCGGGCGGATGAGAATCGAGGAAACTTTATCCGTCCGCCCCCCGACCCTGGTGGGGTTTCCCGGCACGGCCGCGGCAGGGATGGGTAGCGTTCCAGAGCATGGCCCCCACTGTTCGGCCGCACACGGACTGGCTCCTCTCCGCCTCCGAACGCGGCAACCCCGACACTCGCCTGGACGCACGCCATCCCGGCGATCGCGCGTGGTCGGAGGGAAACCTCGTCCGCCCGCTGGTCCACGGCGCGACCTACTTCGCCGAGCTCGTCGAACGGATCGAGGCGGCGGGCGAGGGCGACCTCGTGCTCTTCACGGACTGGCGCGGCGACGCCGACGAGCAGCTGCTCGGCGAACCGGGCAGCGAGGTGTCCGCGGTGCTGCGCCGCGCCGTGGACCGGGGGGCGAACGTCCACGGGCTCATGTGGCGCTCGCACTCCAACATGGAGGAGTTCTCGCACGAGGAGAACCGCGAGCTGGGCAAGCTCGTGGACGACAAGGGCGGCAACATCCTCCTCGACATGCGGGTCCCGCCGCGGGGTTCGCACCACCAGAAGATGGTCGTGATCCGCTACCGGGGCCGCCCGGAGGAGGACGTCGCGTTCATCGGCGGGATCGACCTCTGCTACTCCCGGCGCGACGACGCCCGGCACCTCGGCGACCCGCAGGCGCAGCCGATGTCGGAGCACTACGGCGAGACGCCGCCGTGGCACGACGTGCAGTGCGCGATCTCCGGGCCGGCGGTGTACGACGCCGAGACGGTGTTCCGGGAGCGCTGGGAGGACGACTCCCCGCTCACGCGCTCGACGTGGCGGCACCTCAGGGACAGGAAGAAGGTCGACGTCCACGCCGAGCCGCTGCCCGAGCAGGCGCCGCCCCCGCCGCCCGTGCCCGGTGGCACCCACATCGTCCAGGTGCTGCGCACGTACGCGAGCCGCAAGATCGGCGACTCCTACCCGTTCGCCCGCAAGGGCGAGCGCAGCGTGGCGCACGGCTACGGCAAGGCCCTGGAGATGGCGCGCGAGCTCATCTACGTGGAGGACCAGTACCTGTGGTCGCGGGCGATCGCGGACTCCTTCGTCGAGTCCCTCGAGCGCAACACGGGCCTGCACATGATCGTGGTGCTGCCGCGCTGGACGGACAGCGACAACCGCGTCTCGCGCATCCCCCAGCTGCTCGGCCGCCAGCGCGCCATGGCCCGGCTCGCCGAGGCCGCGCCCGGCCGCGTGGCGTTCTACGCGCCGGAGAACCACCACGGCACGCCCGTGTACGTGCACGCCAAGGTCTGCGTGGTGGACGACCAGTGGTGCACGGTCGGCTCCGACAACTTCAACCGCCGCTCGTGGACCCACGACTCGGAGCTCTCGGCGGTGGTGGTGGACACCGCCGCGGAGGACTACAGCCCGTACGCGCGCCGCCTGCGCCTGGTCCTGGCCGCCGAGCACCTGGACCGGGGGCTCGAGGGGCCCGAGTATCCGGGGGAGGTGTCGGCGGAGCCGGACCGGTTGCCCGACGACGACGAGCTCCTCGACCTGATGGCGGACTGCCTGGACGCGGAGGGGACGTTCCGCGCGTTCGCCGAGTCCGCGGCCGCCCTGGAGGAGTGGCACCGCGGGGGCCGCCGGGGTGAGCGGCCCC
>DUTZ01000380.1 GCA_012841845.1 Actinomycetales bacterium
CCGCGCACCCACTCCGCGCCGTCGCCGGCGCCCTTGCTCTGCTCGAGGGTCTCGATCCGGGCGGCGAGCCGGGCGATACGCTGGTCGGCGTCGCGCTCCAGGTCCCGCAGCTCGGCGAGGCGCGCCCGGGCGGACAGGTGCGCCCGCTCGGCGCGGCCCAGCTGCTCGTCGAGGGTCCGCTCGCCCTCGGAGTGGGCACCGATACGGGCGTGGACGGCGTCGAACTCGGCATCGGTGGTGGCGACCGTCGCCCGGGCCGCCTCCGTCTCCGCGTCGACGCGCCCGATCTCGGCCTCGGTGGACTCGATCCGCGCGGCCAGGGTCTCGACCTTGCCCGCGAGCCGGGCCACGCCCTCGCGCCGGTCGGCGATCGCGCGCACGGCCTTGAGGTGCTCGGCCTCGAGGCCCGCCAGGGTCTCCTCGGCCGCGCTCAGCGCCTCGGTGGCCTCGCGCGCCGCGGCCGCGGCCTTCTGCACCTCGGCGGCGAGCTCCCCCTCGTGGGCGGCCGCCCGCTCGGCCTGGCGGTCCAGCTCCTCCGGGTCGGTGCCGTGATGGACGGCCACCTCCTCGGCGAGCGAGCGCGCGCGGTCGGCCGCGATCCGGGCCGTGGCACGGGCGCGCTCGGCGAGGGTGGACAGGGCGAACCAGCGCTGCTGGGCCGCGTCCGCCTCCGGGGTCAGCCGGTCCAGCTCGGACTGCGTGGCGGCGACGGCCCGCGTGAGCTCGTCGCGCCGGTCGGTGGCCTCGGCGACCTGGTCGGCCAGGCGGGAACGCACGCTCTCGGCGTCGGCGAGCTCGGTGCGGCGGCGCACGAGGTCGTCGGCCGCCAGCCGCAGCGTCGCGTCGCGCAGGTCGGCCTGGATCGTCTGGGCTCGCCGCGCCACCTCCGCCTGCCTCCCCAGGGGCTTGAGCTGGCGGCGCAGCTCGCCGGTGAGGTCGGTGAGCCGGTCCAGGTTGCCCTGCATCCCGGCGAGCTTGCGCTGGGCCTTCTCCTTGCGGCGCCGGTGTTTGAGGATGCCGGCCGCCTCCTCGATGAAGGCGCGGCGTTCCTCGGGCCGGGACTCGAGGATCTCCGAGAGCTTGCCCTGACCCACGATGACGTGCATCTCGCGGCCGATTCCCGAGTCCGAGAGCAGCTCCTGCACGTCCATGAGGCGGGCGCGGTCGCCATTGATCTCGTACTCGGCGGCGCCGTCGCGGAACATGCGCCGCGTGAGCGAGACCTCGGCGTAGTCGATCGGCAGCGCGCCGTCGGAGTTGTCCAGGGTGAGCGTGACCTCGGCCCGCCCGAGCGGGGCCTTGCCGGAGGTGCCGGCAAAGATGACGTCCTGCATCTTCCCGCCGCGCAGCGACTTGGCGCTGTGCTCACCCATCACCCAGGTCAGGGCGTCCACGACGTTGGATTTTCCGGAGCCGTTGGGGCCCACCACGCAGCAGATCCCGGGCTCGAACCTCAGGGTCGTGGGCGCCGCGAAGGACTTGAAGCCCTTGAGCGTCAGCGACTTGAGGTACACGGGTGTCGATCCTAGGGCACCACCGGTGTCGTTCCCGCGTGCCGGGCGCGCGTCGGCGGCTACTGTCCGGGGCGTGACCACCTCGCCCCGCCAGACCGTCCTCCGCTTCCTCGCCGCCCCGACCGACGTCGGGCAGTCCGGCGACCAGGTGCACACCGGCCGGATCCTCGAGTGGATCGACAAGGCGGCCTACGCCCAGGCGGCGGCGTGGTCCGGCGGCTACGCCGTGACCGTCTACGTGGGCAACGTCCGCTTCTCCCGCGCGATCACCTCCGGCCAGATCGTCGAGGTGACGGCGCGGCTCGTGCACACCGGGTCGAGTTCGATGCACATCCAGTGCGACGTCCGCGCGGCCGACCCCATCACCTCCGACTACCGCCACTGCGCCGAGTGCCTCGTGGTGTTCGTCTCGATGCGCGACGGCCGGCCCGCCCCGGTGCCGGAGTGGGTGCCCGAGTCGAGCCTGGAGCGACACGAGTCCGACGAGGCCGTGATGCGGATCGGCCTGCGCAAGGACATCGAGCGGGCGATGGCCGAGCAGACCTACTCCGACGCCTCGGTCGCGCCGCACACCTCCCTGCGTTTCCTCGCCTCCCCCACCGACGTCAACTGGGGCGGCAACGTCCACGGCGGCACGGTGATGCGGTGGATCGACGACGCCGCCAACCTCTGCGCGAGCCAGTGGTCGGGCACCCCGTGTACCTCGGTCTACGCCGGCGGGGTCCGCTTCTACCGCCCGATCCACATCGGGCACGTGGTCGAGGTCGACGCGCGGCTCATCCACACCGGTTCCTCGACTATGCACGTGTCGGTCCACGTCCACTCCGGCGAGCCCACCTCCCCGGACCGCACGCTCACGACGCACTGCCTCACGGTGTGTGCCTCGCTCGGGCTCGAGGGGACGCCGACCGCCGTGCGGCCGTGGGAGCCGACCACCGACGAGGACGTGGCCCTCGACGCGCACGCCCGGCACCTCATCCGCCTGCGGGCCCGCGGGCAGCGCGCCACCGGCGCCTAGAGGTGGCGGATCCCCGCCTCGTGACCGTCGCCGGCCCGGATCGCCCCGGCGACCATGGCGGCCCACCGGTCGTCGAACCCCTCGCCGGCGCGCTCGCGTAGCGCCACGAGCACCTCGAGCAGCTCGGCCATCCGCACCACGACGGGCTCGCCGCGGTCCGGGTCGGTGGGGATCACGCAGAGATCGAGGATCGTCAGCGACGGCTCCCCCGGGGCCCCGGGGGTGAGGTAGTCCACGTCGAGGACGCGGGTGTCGTAGCGGCGGTAGAAGCGGTGACGGCGCTCGGCGTCCGCCTTCTCCTCCTCCGGCACCCGGTCGGGGTTCTCGATCTCCGCGTAGAGGTGATCCACCACGTCGCGGTGTTCGGCGATCACGCGTGCCAGCAGGCGCCCGCCCACTCCACCGGACTGCGCCGTCGCGGCCACCGCGAGGTAGCCGAGCAGCCGGTGCCGGTGGCCGTCGACGTGCATGATCACCGCGCAGCCCACCGTCTCCCCGGCGGCCTCGGCGTGCCAGACGTCCATCACGCCCTCGCGGAACAGCCGCAGGTACTCGTCCGCGCCGACGAGCTCGGCGGGCGGGAAGGCCGGCTCGATGACGTGCGTGTAGCCCGCCGCGACCTCGTCGCGGTCGCGGATCCGCCGGATCGTCAGGTCGGTGCTCATCGCTCGACGAACCCCGTGAGGTCGCCGCGCGCGGGCTCCCAGCTGTCGACGACGAGGTCGACGGTCCCCGGAGTCGAGTCACCGCGGAGCAGTGCCAGGAGCTCCCGGCACGCGCCCTCCGTCCCCTCGGCCACCACGTGGACGCGCCCGTCGGGCTTGTTGGCGGCGTAGCCGGTCAGGCCCAGTTCGAGGGCGCGGCTGCGCGTCCACCAGCGGAAACCCACCCCCTGGACGTGGCCGTGGACCCAGGCCACCAGCCGGGCCGGAGCGGTGCCGTCGGCCGCGCTCATCGGGCGTCGAACCCCAGCTCGATCTCGGTGCCCGCCGCGAGCGTCCGGCCGACCGTGCACGCCTTGTCCACGGAGCGGCGCACCATGGCGAGCAGCCGCTCGGCGGCCTCGGGCTCCAGCCCGGAGAGGTCGAGCTCGTAGGTCTCCTCGAGGCGGGGGTACACCTCGTTCTCGCGGTCCGCGTCGCCCGAGACCCGCACGGTGGCGGCGTAGTCGTCCCCGAGACGGCGGGCGACGGTGAAGTCCGACGCCATCCCGGTGCACGCCGCGAGGGCGATCTTGAGCAGCTCCCCGGGCGTGAAGACGCCCTCCACGTCCGCCGGGCCGATCTCGACCCGCGCCCCGCGCGAGGAGTGACCGACGTAGCGCCGCGTCCCTTTTCGCTCGACCCAGAGTTCGGTCGGACCCGGCACGCGCGCACCCGTCTCCGTCGCAGCACTGTCCATGGCCGTCATCGTACGGAGCCGCGCACAGCGCGCCGCGCGGCCCTCCGGCGGGGCGGGACCTGACACCCGGGGCAGAAGTGCGAGCCGCGGTTCATGAACTCCTCCCGGACCACCGGCGTGCCGCACCGCGCGCACGGCAGGCCGGCGCGGCCGTAGACGTCCAGCGACCGGTCGAAGTAGCCGGAGGCCCCGTTGACGTTGACGTACAGCGCGTCGAAGGACGTGCCGCCCGCCGCGAGGGCGTCGGCCATCACGTCCCGGGCGTGCCCGAGGACGTCCTCCAGGGCGCGCAGCGTGAGCGCCGCGGCCCGCCGCCGGCCGTGGATCCCCGCGCGCCACAGCGCCTCGTCGGCGTAGATGTTGCCGATCCCCGAGACCAGCCGCTGGTCGAGCAGGAGCCGCTTGAGTTCGGAGTCGCGCCGCCGGATCGCCCGGGCCGCCGCGCGGGCGTCGTAGGCGGGGTCGAAGGGGTCGGCGCCGATGTGGGCGGCCGGGGCCGGCAGGAGCGCGCCGGTGCCGTCGAGCGCCTCGGCGAGCGGCACGACGGTCCACCCGCCGAAGGTCCTCTGGTCCACGAACCGCAGGTCGTTGCCGTCATCCAGGAGCGCCCGCGCGTGCAGGTGCGGCGGCCGGGGCGCGTCGCGGGCGGTGACGAGCATCTGCCCGCTCATCCCCAGGTGGACGAGAAGGCAGTCCGCGCCCGGGGCCTCGTCGGCGTCGAGCGTCAGCCACAGGTACTTGCCGCGGCGCCG
>DUTZ01000381.1 GCA_012841845.1 Actinomycetales bacterium
CGCCCGCGCAGCCGTACCCGGTCCCGCACAGCTTCCTCGCCGGCGTGCCCGCCGAGTTCCACGACCCGCACGGCTCGGCGCCGGGCGCGGACCTGCCCGACTGCCGGCCCGCGCCCGAGCACCCGCGGCCGGTGCTGCTCGTCCACGGCTTCACCGCCAACCGGCAGTTCAACTGGGCCACCGTCGCGCCGTACCTGGCCAACCACGGGTTCTGCGTCTACTCGTTCACCTACGGCACGCTGCCGCTGCCCCTGCCGCTCGGCAACCGCGGCGGGCTCACCCCGATGGCCGAGATCGACCGGCAGATGGCGGCGGCGGTGGCGGACGTGCGGGCGCGCACCGGGGCGGCGGAGATCGACCTCGTCTCGCACTCGATGGGCTCGGTGGTGGCCACCTCGTACGCCAAGCTCGGCAGCGGCGCGGACCACGTCCACACGGTGGTCAACCTCGCCGGGGTGATCGGCGGCCAGGACGACCCGGGCGGCGTGGTCCGCACGCTTACCGACGCGATCGCCCACGACCCCGGGAGCAGCGGATTCGTTGGCGGGCGCCCCGGGGTGGCCGACATCCTGGCCGGGAGCGAGCGGATCCTCGCGCTCAACGCCGGCGGCTCGCCCTACGCGGACGGCGTGGACTACACGAACATCGTCAGCCGCCACGACGAGACCATCCGCCCCTACACCCGCGGCCTGGCCGACGGCCCGCGCGCCACCAACATCGTGCTCCAGGACGGCTGCGAGATCGACCATTCGGGCCACGGCGCGGTCGCCTCCCAGCCGCGCGCCCTGGCCTTCCTGCACAACGCGCTCTCGCCCGAGCGCCCCGTCCCGGTCCCGTGCCTGCCGGCGGGGAGGAACTGAGGGGAGAAGGAGAAGAGATGACGACGACGAGCTCGCTGACAACCGGCTCGGCCCGCCGCCGGGGTGGCCCGATCCGCCTCGCGACCCTGGTGGCGGGTGTGGTGATGGCGCTGACCACGGCCCTGACGGGCGCCGCCGGGGCCGCGTCCGCGCAGCCGGCGACCGACCCCGACGCCCGCGCGCCGCTGCCCGTCCCGCACGCCTTCCTCACGGGCGCGGCCATGGCGATCACCGAGCCCGGCGCCGCGCTGCCGGGGGCCAACGACTGGTCCTGCCGCCCGAGCGCACACAAGCCGCGGCCGGTGGTGCTGGTGCACGGGACGATGGGCGGCGGGACGACCAACTGGGCCACCTACGGCCCGCTGCTGCACAACGAGGGCTACTGCGTCTTCACGCTCACCTACGGCGCGATCCCCGGCGCGCAGTGGCCGGTGCGCGAACTCGGCGGGCTGTCCGACATCCGTAGAGTGTCGGTGCCGCAGGTGGCGGAGTTCGTGGACCGCGTGCTCGCTGCGACCGGCGCCGAGCAGGTCGACCTGGTGGGGCACTCGCAGGGCACGCTCGTCTCAGGGCTGGTGGCCAAGCTCGAACGGCCCGGGAAGGTGGGCACCGTCGCCTCGATCGCGCCGCTGTGGGAGGGCACGGGCGAGCTGCTCACCGACCACGTGCTGGACCACCTGCCCGAGGGCCGCGCCCAGGCCGAGCAGTTCCTGCCGCCCGTGCTGGAGCAGATGTTCCCCGGCTCGGCGCTGCTGGCGGAGCTGTGGTCCGACGGCACCCCGTACGCGCAGGGGGTGCGCTACCTCAACGTGGCGACGCGCTACGAGGAGGCGATCTGGCCGTACACCTCGGGCCTGGTCCCCGCGCCCGCCGCGCCGGGCTACGACGTCCGCAACGTCGTGGTCCAGGACGGCTGCGAGCAGAACCTCTCCGAGCACGTGGCGATCGCCGCCGACCCCCGCGCGGCCGACTTAGTACTGGCCGCGCTCGACCCCGACACCCC
>DUTZ01000382.1 GCA_012841845.1 Actinomycetales bacterium
CTCGACTCCCCCACGAACCGGGCCCCCGTCCGGCCGCGCCGGGGGCTGGGGCTGCTGTGGCTGCTGTTGGTTCTCGCCGCGGCGGTCGCGGTGGCGGTGGCCGGCTGGTGGCTCGGCTCCGGCCGTTTCGCCACCGTCCCCTCGGTCCAGGGCATGTCGGTGGGCCAGGCGACCGAGGCGGTGTCCGCCGTCGGGCTCGTCGCCGAGACCCGGGACGCCTACAGCGACGAGGTCCCCCGCGCCGGGCTCGTCGGCACCGACCCCACCGCCGGCTCCCGCCTGCCCAAGGGAGACCCGGTCGCCGTGCTCGTCTCCGCAGGACGCCCCGTCGTCCCCGAGGTGGGCGCCCGGCGGGACCTCGACTCCGTCTCCCAGCTCCTGCGCGACACCTCGCTGGAGCCGGTCCGCGGCGGCACCGAACACTCCGACACAGTGCCCGTGGGCGAGGTGGTGACCCTCGACCCGAGGCCCGGCACCACGGTCTCCGTGGGCTCCCGCGTGGCGATGCTCACCAGCTCCGGCCCCGCGCCCGTCGCCGTCCCCGACGTCACCGGGCTCGAAGAGGACCAGGCCCGCACCGCGCTCGAGGGCGCCGGGCTCACGGTGGGGCGGGTCGAGGCCGTGTTCGACGAGGAGGTCGACCGCGGCCGGGTGGTGGGCACCGACCCGGAGGCCGGCACCGACACCGCGCGGGGCGACGCCGTCACCCTCCGCGTCTCCAACGCCCTCACCGTTCCCGACGTGCGCGACATGCCCGAGGACGAGGCGCAGGAGGTCCTGTCGGAGGCGGGCTTCACCGTGGTCCGCGACGCACCGGAGACGGACCGGCGGATCACCGACGGCCGGATCGTCCGCAGCGACCCGCCCGCCGGGCGGCGCGTGGACCCCGCGAACGCGGTGGTGCGGATCGTGCCCTCGGACTCCGTGACCGTGCCCATGGTCCTGGGCTCGCGGGCCTCCGACGCCCAGCGGACGCTCCGGGAGGCCGGGCTGGAGGCGACGATCGACACCGGGACGGGCCGGGGCATCGTCTACGGGCAGACACCGCTGCCCGGGCGGGTGGTGCAGCGCGGCAGCACCATCGAGCTCGACGCGGTGGGCTGAGCCCGGGTCAGTTGCGGAGCATCTCCGCGACGAGGTATGCCAGCTCGAGGGACTGCTGGGTGTTGAGGCGCGGGTCGCAGGCCGTCTCGTAGCGGCCCGCCAGGTCGAGGTCCGAGATGTCCTGGGCGCCGCCGAGGCACTCCGTGACGTCCTCGCCGGTGAGCTCGATGTGGATGCCGCCCGGGTGCGAGCCGAGGTCGCGGTGCACCTCGAAGAATCCCTGGACCTCGTCGATGATCCGGTCGAAGTGCCGGGTCTTGTAGCCGTTGGTCGTGGAGTGCGTGTTGCCGTGCATCGGGTCGCACTGCCAGATCACCTTGTGGCCGCTCGCCTCGACCGCCTCGACGATCGGCGGCAGCGCGTCGCGCACCTTGTCGTTGCCCATGCGGGAGACCAGGGTGAGCCGGCCCGGGCGGTTACGCGGATCGAGCTTCTCCACGTACTCCACGGCGAGCTCCGGCGTCGTGGTGGGGCCGATCTTCAGGCCGATCGGGTTCTCGATGAGCGAGGCGAACGCCACGTGGGCGTCGTCGATCCCGCGGGTCCGCTCCCCGATCCACAGGTAGTGCGCCGAGAGGTCGTAGAGCCCCTGGTCGGCGTCGCCGCTCAGGCCGGTGCCGTCGTCCCCGAGCCGCAGCATGGCGCGCTCGTAGTCCAGGACCAGTGCCTCGTGCGAGGAGAAGATGTCGGCGGACCGCAGGTTCTCGTCGGAGACGCCGCAGGCGTCCATGAAGCGCAGGCCGCGGTCGACCTCCGCGGCGAGTGCCTCGTAGCGCGCGCCCGCCGGCGAGTCGGCCACGAACTCCATGTTCCACTCGTGGACGCGGTGCAGGTCGGCGGTGCCCGAGGCGGTGAGCGCCCGGACGAGGTTCATGGCCGCGGCCGCGTTGGCGTACGCGCGGACCAGGCGGGACGGGTCGTGTGCGCGCGCCGCCTCGTCGGCCTCCAGTCCGTTGACCATGTCGCCGCGGTAGGACAGCAGCCCGGCGGCGTCGCGGTCCGCGGACCGCGGCTTGGCGTACTGGCCGGCGATCCGGCCGACCTTGACCACGGGCATCGAGGCGCCGTAGGTGAGGACGACGGACATCTGCAGCAGCGTGCGGATGATGCCCTTGATGTGCGGCTCGGTGTTGGCCTCGAACGTCTCGGCACAGTCGCCGCCCTGGAGCAGGAACGCCCGGCCGTGCGCCACCTCGGCGAGGCGGTCCGACAGGTGCTCGACCTCGGACGGCACACAGATCGGCGGGACGCTCTCGAGCACCTTGCGCATGGCCTCGGCGTGCGCCGGGTCCCACGAGGGCTGCTGCAGGGCCGGCCGCGAGAGGGCGTCGGCCAGCCGCCGGCCGAGGTCCCCCGGAAGCGGCGGCAGGTCGGGAAGCTGCGCGATGTCGACGTCGACGGTCCAGTTGCTCACACGGGGAGGATACGTCGCCGCGGTCACCGGGCACCAACCCGGCCGCGACCTACAGTCCCAGGTGAGGCGCCGCGGCGGCGATCGCGCGGTAGCGCGTGAACACGTGGCGGGCGTCCGCGAGGGCGTCGTGGGCACCGCCGGGCTGGGTCGGCAGGTCCGGCTTGCCGGCGAGCTCCCACAGCTGCCGCACGTCGCGGGTGAAGCGCGGCATCGCGGCGGGCAGCGCGGTCATGTCGCCCCACAGCTGGCACACCGCCACGTGGTCGTACGCCCCGATCCACGCCCAGAGCTCGACCGGCCCCGAGATCGGCGCGGTGAGGAAGGCGTAGAGCTCGTCCCGGATCCGGGCGCGCGACATCCACTCCCGCCCCGACGGGTTGGGCAGCTTCGGCAGGACGTTCCGGCGCACCCACGGGCCCGCCGCGGCCTCGTCGAACTCGGTGGACACGGCGTAGAACTCGCGCCCGTCCTCGGCCACGACCCCCACCGAGACGAGGTCGATGACGGTGCCGTCCTCGATGAACTCGCAGTCGTAGAAGTAGCGCACGCCTCAGCGCTGCTCGTCGCCCGGCTGGTCCAGGAGGTTGTGGCCGGACTCGCGTAGCGCCTGGAGCCGCTTCTTCTCGTCGGCCCCGTAGGTGTCGTGGACGTACTCCTGCCCGGTGAGCGCCTGGATGCGCCGCATGAGCTCGTCGGTGATCTCGCGCTCGGCGGCGCGGTCGCCCACGCGGTCCGCCCAGGCGGCGGTGTCGAGCGGCTCGCCGATCCGCACCCGCACGCGGGCGGAGAGCGGGAACCGCCGGATCCGGCGCACGTACTCGTCGCTGCCGATCACGCCCACGGGGACGATCGGCACACCCGCCCGCATGGCGAGCCGGGCGGGCCCCGTCTTGCCGCGGTAGAGTCGGCCGTCCGGCGAGCGGGTCCCCTCGGGGTAGATGCACAGCAGCTCGCCGGAGGAGAGCACCTCCAGGCCGGCGTCCAGCGCGGCCTGCGCGGAGTCGGCGTTGGTCCGGTCGATCGGATGCTGGCCGCTGCCCGCGAAGAACCAGCGGCTGAGCATGCCCTTGATGCCGGTACCGGTGTAGTAGTCGCTCTTGGCCAGGAAGGTCACCCGGCGGGGCGCGACGAGCGGCATGAAGAGCCAGTCGGCCACCGACAGGTGGTTGCCGACCAGCAGCGCGGGGCCGGACGCCGGGAAGTTCTCCCGGCCCTCGAACGTCGGCCGCCCGGTCACCCGGAGAAACGGACCGATCAACACGTACTTCAAGAGCCAGTACAGCATCGCGGGCTCCACTCCTCGCCGGTGGTCGGGATCGTGCTCGGGGTCGAGGGGATACTACCCGGCGCGGTCGGCCGAACCGGTCGGGACGAGGTGAGCCGGCCACAGCGCCGGGTCGGGCACGAAGCTCGCCACCACCGCACCGGCAGCACCGTCGTGGACGGAGTCCACGAGGATGCAGCGCGCGAGCAGCGGGGGCAGCGGGAGCGCGGCACGGAAACCGTCGAGCTCGAGCCGCAGCCGGTCACCCTCGACGGTGATCGGCGCGGTGGGCGGGTCGGGGACGGCGAGCGTGGCGCGGAAGCCCCCCTCGTCGTCGGGGGTCACCTCGGGGGTGACGGCGCCGCGGGCCAGTGCCGCCAGCCGGGCCGTCCGCTCCGGCGAGGCCCCCAGGACGAGCATCTCGACCGGCCCGGCGAGGAAGTCGGTGACGTCCCCGGCCATCAGGGACAACCGGTGGGCCTCCTGCACCCGCAGGTCGGCCCGGTCCCCCGCCGCCATGGACGCGAACCGCACGTGGGCGGGCCACCGGGACTCCACGAACGCCGCGAGCTCACCCGTCGCGGCGATCCGTCGGACGGCCGCGAGGTCGCCGTCGAGCTCCACCACCACCACGTCCCACGCACCGGCGGCGGCGGCCCGGCGGGCGTACTCCCACCCCAGGACCGCCGCGAGCGGGGCATCGCTGCCGGTGGTGAGCGCGGCGAGCACGTCGTCGTCGGGGTCCGTGGCACCCGAGCGGTACGCCTCGAGCCGGGCGACGGGGTCGTCGGCACGGACCTCCACCGGGCCCTCGTCGGAGGTGTCGAGCCGGGCGTCCACCGCGGAGGGATGCGCCGTGAGGACCAGCGCGGTGCCGCCGTCCGCCAGCAGCAGGTCGCCGATCGCCTCCGAGCGGTCCCGGATGTCGCCGCCCAGGACCACCACGACCCGGCCGGCGGTCATCGCGCCTCCACCCGGCGCTTGAGCTCGCTCAGCGCGGCGCCGATGATGCGCCGCTCCGCGCGGCTGCGGAGCCGGCCGATCACGGGCACCATCAGTTCCAGCTCGAGGCGATAGTCGACCTGGGTCCCGTCCCCGACCGGGGCCAGCCGGTACGACCCGGTCTGCGACCGCATGAGAGTGGAGCTCTCCAACCGCCACTCGACGCTGCGGCCGTCCGCGGACCACGAGTACTGCAGGACGTACTCGTCGGTGATCGCCCCCGCGTCCAGCTCGAACCGCACCCGGTCGGGGCGGTCGTCGGCCCCCACGGACAGCACCTCGGCGGCCGTGATCGACTCCGCCCACTCGGGGTACCCGGCGAAGTCGGCGATGACGTCCATGACGACGTCGACCGGCGCGTCCACCACCGTGGAGTCGCTGGTCGGCCAGACCTCGGGGGGACCGTTGTCCTCGCTCATGCCACCAAGCTTCACACATCGCGCCGCGGCGTGTCCCGGCGGTGACGGGTGGGAGGACGGAGGGCCTGTTCCGGGCGGTCGTCGCGCACGGCCCCCCGCGGCGATAAGGTGTCCCCACCGCTTACCGCCGTCCGGTCGAACTCTCCAGCGAAAAGGCCGGTGGCTCCACCAGGAGGACCCCTCATGCGCGAATACGTGGCCGTTCCCGCCGACTTCTCCGTCCCCGACGACTGGTCCTGCGTGCAGTCCGCGTACGACCGGGCGGCCCGGACGCCCGATCACGTGGCCTTCCGCCGGCCCGTGGACGGCCGCTGGGTCGACGTCACCGACCGCGAGTTCGCCGACACGGTCCGCGCGGTGGGCCGCGGCCTCGTCGCCGCGGGGATCGAGCCGGGCGACCGCGTCGCGCTCCTGTGCTCGACCCGCTACGAGTGGAACGTCATCGACTTCGCCATCTGGTCCACCGGCGGCGTCACCGTGCCGATCTACGACAGCTCGTCCGCCGAGCAGGTCCGCTGGATCATGGAGGACTCCGGCGCGCGGCTCATCCTGGTGGAGACCGACGAGCAGGCCGGGACCGCGCGCGAGGGCACCGACGGCCTCGACCACGTCCGCGACATCCTCGTCATCGACGGCGCCGGCACCCCGGCGATCGACGCGCTCGTCGCCTCCGGCGAGGGCGTCGACCCGTCGGTGCTCGACGAGCGCCGGGCGGGAATGGACGCGGACTCCCCCGCCACGCTCATCTACACCTCCGGCACCACCGGGCGCCCCAAGGGCTGCATGCTCACGCACCGGAACTTCATGTCGGAGACCCTGTCGATCCTGGAGACGCCGTTCCACCGCTACCTGCGCGAGGACGCCTCCACCGTGATGTTCCTGCCGCTGGCCCACGTGCTGGCCCGCGCCATCACCTACGCGGGCTTCCACGCCGGCGTGCAGATCGTCCACTCCTCCGACCTGATCAACCTCGTCGACACCTTCGGCGAGATGCGGCCGCACTACATCCTCGCGGTGCCGCGCGTCTTCCAGAAGGTCTTCACCAAGGCCCAGGCCACCGCGCAGGACGGCGGCAAGCTCAAGGCCTGGATCTTCGCCAAGGCCACCGAGACGGCCGTCGCCTACTCCAAGGCCAACCGCGGCCCGGGCAAGGTGGGCCCGCTGCTCAAGGCCCGCCACGCGCTGTTCACCAAGCTGGTCTACGGCAAGCTCGTCGCCGCGCTCGGCGGCCGCTGCGAGGTCGCCATCTCCGGTGGCGCCCCGCTGGGCGAGCGACTCACCCACTTCTTCGACGGCATCGGGGTCAATATCTTCGAGGGCT
Organism: Actinomycetales bacterium; assembly: GCA_012841845.1. Classification (GTDB taxonomy): domain Bacteria; phylum Actinomycetota; class Actinomycetes; order Mycobacteriales; family Mycobacteriaceae; genus Dietzia. Next base: position 6,525 of record DUTZ01000382.1, read on the forward strand.
ACGGCCTCACCGAGACCTGCGCCGCGATCACGGTCAACACCCCCGACGCGATGCGGATCGGCAGCGTCGGTCAGCCCCTGCCCGGCTGCGCCGTCCGGATCGCGACGGACGGCGAGGTCGAGGTGTCGGGCCCCGTCGTCACCGCCGGCTACTGGGGCAACGAGAAGGCCACCGCCGAGTCGTTCGCCGACGGCTGGTTCCGCACCGGCGACCTCGGGTCGCTGGACGAGGACGGCTTCCTCACGATCACGGGGCGCAAGAAGGAGATCATCGTCACCGCCGGCGGCAAGAACGTCGCCCCCAACCAGCTCGAGGACGCGCTGCGGGCCGACCCGCTCATCTCCGAGGCCGTGTGTGTGGGCGACGGCAAGCCGTTCATCTCCGTGCTGCTCACCCTGGACCCCGAGGCCCTCGAGCGGTGGAAGGCCTACCGCGAGAAGTCGGGCAGCCTCTACGAGCTGCTCTCCGACGCGGACATGATCGAGCACCTCGACCAGTCGATCTCCCGTGCCAACCGGACGGTCTCGCACACCGAGTCGATCAAGAAGTACCACGTGCTGCCCGACCAGTTCACCGAGGAGACCGGGGAGCTCACGGCCTCACTCAAGGTCAAGCGCAACGTCGTGCACCAGAAGTTCGCGGCCCAGATCGAGGACCTCTACTCCTGACGAGTCGGACCCCGGCCGGGGCCGCTCACCCGCCCGCGAGCACGCGGGCCATGCCCCGGCCGAGGTCCTCCCAGCGCCATCGCTCGAGCACCCAACTGCGGCCGGCCACGCCCATCGAGGACGCCCGTGGCCGGTCGGTGAGCAGACCCGCCACCGCGTCGGCCACCTCGCCCACCGCGGTGCCGTCCACCACGAGGCCGGTGCGTCCGTCGATCACGGTCTCCGGCGCCCCGCCACTGCGTCCCGCGACCACGGGGACGCCGCACGCCGAGGCCTCGAGGTAGACGATCCCGAGACCCTCCACGTCGAGCCCCCCGCCGCGGGTGCGGCACGGCATGGCGAACACGTCCGCCATCCGGTGGTGGTCGACGATCTCCTCGGCAGGGACGCGTCCGGTGAAGACGACGCGGTCGGCCACGCCGTGCCGCCGGGCGAGTCCCTCGAGGGTCTTCCGGTACGGACCCCCGCCGACCACGACGAGCAGCGCGTCGGGCGCACGCCGGACGATCTCCGGCATCGCGCGGATGAGCACGTCCTGCCCCTTGCGCGGCACGAGGCGGGACAGGCACACGATCACGTCCCTGTCCGCGACGCCGTACCGCTCGCGGATCGCGCGCCGGCGTACCGGGTCGGGCCGGAACGTCCCGGTGTCCACCCCGCCCGGCTGGTGGACCAGGCGGGCGCGGGGACCGAACGCGGACGCGAACCGCCGGCGCGTGTACTCGCTCACGTAGGTGATCGCGTCGGTGGAGTCGCCGATCACCCGGAGGACCTGACGGGCGCCGGGGACCATGGACCAGCCCACCTCGTGCCCGTGGGTGCTCGCGACGATCCGGGTCACGGGCCCGGTGCGCAGGACCGGCGCCAGCGTCGCGAGGGGCGCGGCCGCCCCGAACCACACCGTGCCCGCCCCGAAGTCGTCCGCGAGTCGCCGTGCGCGGTGGGCCAGGTCCGGCGTGGGCAACAGCATCTCCGTGGGCACCCGCTCGACCACGTACGGCCGCGTGGCGTCGTAGGCCGCGGACTCCTCTCCCCGGAAGGTGGAGGCGAGGACCGCGACGTCGTCGGGGTCGAGCTGCGCGAGGTAGGTCTCGAGATACGACTGGATCCCGCCGGGGCGCGGCGGGTAGTCGTTGGTGATCAGCAGAGTCCGCGTCATCGGAGACGAGCCTGCCACAGTCCGGGCCGTCGCCCGGTTCCGGGCGCGGGGTTCCGGGCGCGGGGTTTCGGGCTCAGTACCGCCGGATCGAGTGGATCGGCATCACGTCCACGGGCTCGAGCTTGACCGGCTGGCCGTAGGTGGGCGCGTGGACGATGAGGCCGTCTCCCGCGTACATGCCGACGTGCGTGGCCCCCGGGAAGTAGATGACGAGGTCGCCCGGCTGCAGGTCCTGCTGCGCCACCGGGGCGCCGGCCGTCGCCTGCGCCTGGCTCGAGCGCGGCAGCGTCTTGCCCTCCTGCGCGTACGACCACACCATGAGACCCGAGCAGTCGAACTCCGAGGGGCCGGTCGCGCCCCACGAGTACGGCGAGCCGAGCCGGGAGAGCGCCACCCGCAGCGCGGCGGCGTTGACCCCGTCGACCGGCGGGGCCACGTACCCCTCCGGCATGACGGGCCCGCCCGCCCAGAGCGCGCGCTGTGCCTCGGACAGGGCGTCGACGCGGCTGCGGACCTCGTCGATCCGCGCCGTCATCTCCTCGGAGCGGCGGTCCAGTTCGTCGGCGCGGGCCCGGGCGTCGTCGGCCGCGGCGCGCGCGGCGTCGGAGGC
>DUTZ01000383.1 GCA_012841845.1 Actinomycetales bacterium
CCCTCCGACCCGCGCCACCGACGTCGCGGACGGCGACGTCGCACGCACCGTCGTGGACCCGCGGCTCCTCCTCGCGGCCGCGCTCGCGGCGGCCGTCGCGCTGGTCGCGGCCACTGTCGCCGTGCTCCGCGCCACCACCCGCCCGACCCGGTGAAAGTGCTGGTACCGCAGCGTGTTCCGGCCGTGTGCCGGCGCGCGCGGTAACGATCGTGTGACGGTTCCCTGAGTGTCCCGGGGTGGATTACCCACAGGGCGTGTCGCGGGTTACATTTGGTGCCGCTCGGTCGCCGACGGCGCCCGGGCTCGGGGGGTGCGGGGAGTCGCGCCCCGCGGAGTTCATCATCAGTACAGGGAATCGGGGATCGGTGCAGCCGTCTAGCAGTTTCGTTGGCGTCACCGCGGTCGTGGGAGCGGCCGCACTTCTGGGGTCGGGGATGGCCGTGGCCGCCCCCGTGCAGTGGCAGGACTGCACCGAGATGCTCGGGATCGAGGCGGAGTACGTCCCCGCCGGGCTCGAGTGCGGGACCGTCGAGGTCCCGGTCGACCACGCCCAGCCCGACGCCGACAAGACCACCGTCGCCCTCACCCGCATGAAGGCCACCTCGGGGAACGCGCGGTCCACCGTGTTCGGCAACCCCGGCGGCCCCGGGAACTACGCGCTCAACTTCTGGCAGCCGCGGGACAACGCGCCCGCCCCGGCCGGCCTGTACGAGAACCACGACCTCGTGGCCGTGCAGCCCCGCGGGCTCTACGGGTCCAACCCGCTCACCTGCGACATCCGGGCCGCCGGCCCCGTCAGCGTCAACCAGCTGCACGACGCCTGCTACGGCACCGACCCCGCCTACATGGCCTCGTTCACCACCGAGAACGCCGCCCGCGACATGGACGCCGTGCGCGAGGCGCTCGGCCTGGCGACGATCGACTACGTGGGCGTGTCCTACGGCACCGCGATCGGCACCGACTACGCGACCCTGTTCCCGGAGCGCACCGGCCGGTTCGTGCTCGACTCCAACACCCACCCCGACTGGCGCTGGTCCGAGCAGGCCGCCCAGGGCGCGCACGCCCAGGAGGAGCGTGTCAACGACATCTTCCGGTGGATCGCCGACCGCGACGACTACTACGGCCTCGGCGACACCCCGCTGAAGGTCTACTACAACTGGAAGTGGATCACCGACCAGGAGGTCGGTGGCGCGGCGAACCTCACCCCGCCGCCCGCCGAGTCCCGTGACCTGCCCGTCGAGCTGCGCGACACCCAGTTCGAGCAGCCGGCGCTCGACGTGATCAACGGAACCGCCCCCGCCCGCGCCCGCGGCGAGGGCCTGTTCCGCGCGCTCACACTGCAGGACCTCACCAACAACGCCGCCACCGGCCTGTTCGACGCCACCGTCGGCGCCACCTACTCCGAGCAGGCCTGGCCGATGCTCGCGCACATCCTCAAGTACTACAACGACGGCGGCCGCATCGCCCGCGTCGACTACCCGACCGCGGCGAAGATCATCCAGGCCAAGGAGGGGCGCGCCCAGGTCATGCG
>DUTZ01000384.1 GCA_012841845.1 Actinomycetales bacterium
CCCGCCCGTGCCGGAATGGTCGCGGCGATCAGCGCCGCGACCAGCGCCACCACGAGCGCGGCGGTCAGGGCGGGCCGTGCGGCGAGGGCGGATCGTGCGGCGAGGGCGGGCCGGCGGGGCGGAGTGGGGCGGCGCATCGGGGTTCCTTGGGCGAGGGGAGGAGGGTGACGACGACGAGGCCGGCGTCGCCGGTGAGTATCGGTCCCCGAGATGGCCGGGAGTTGACGGGACGGTTCCCTCTCGGGGTCCGGTCCGCGGACGCTCCGCCTCCGGCCGTCCGACACGCCAGCCGGTCGGGGCGGGGGCGCGGAACCGTTATCGTGGGCGGCGACGGCTGCGCGCCGGGCGCGGCGGAGAGCGAGGCGCCATGAGCAGGGCACGGATCAAGGACTTCCGGGGGCGCACCTGCGTCGTGACCGGGGCGGCCAGCGGCATCGGCCGGTCGGTGGCGATCCAGCTCGCCGGCGAGGGCGCGCGCCTGGTGCTCACCGACCGGGACGCCCCGGGCCTGGAGTCCGCCACGGCGGCGTGCCGGGCGGTCGGCGCGGACGTCCTCGCCTCGGACGCCCTGGACATCACCGACCACGAGGCCGTCACCGCCTGGGGCGAGCGCGTGGTGCAGGCGCACGGCGCCCCCGAAGCGATCCTCCACGTGGCCGGGAACTCGGCGTGGGGCCGTCCGGACCTGATCGAACACCGGGTCTGGCGGTCCATGGTCGAGGTCAACCTCATGGGCACGATCCACGTGATCGAGGCGTTCGTCCCGGCGATGATGGCGGCACGGCGGCCCGCCGCGCTCGCCATGGTCTCCTCGGCGGCCGGGCTGCTCGGCCTGCCGTGGCACGCCGCGTACAGCGCCGCCAAGTTCGGTATCCGCGGCATCACCGAGGTGCTGCGCTTCGACCTGGAGAAGTACGACATCAGCGTGCACCTGGTGTGCCCCGGCGCCGTCGACACCCCGCTCGTGCAGACCGTGGAGATCGCCGGCGTGGACCGCTCCGATCCCGAGGTGGCCCGGACCGCCGCCGAGTTCCAGAAGCACTCGGTGACCCCCGACCAGGCGGCGACGAGCATCCTCGACGGCGTGCGGCGCGGCCGCTACATGGTCTACACCTCGCCCGACATCCGGCTGGCCTACGCCGCGCAGCGCGTGGCGCCGCCGCTGTACGGGCTGGCCATGCGGTTCCTGCAGCGCAAGATCAACCGGGCCGCCAAGGGCATGCTGCCGTGAGGGCGGTGGAGACGCTGCAGGACGCGGCGATCCTCCTGGCCCGGGTCGGCATCGGCGTCGTCTTTGTGGCCCACGGCTGGCAGAAGTTCTTCACGCTCGGCCTGGACCGCGTGGGGCAGCAGTTCGCCGGGTTCGGGGTGCCGCAGCCGCACGTCACCGCGGCGGTGGTGGCGGGCGTCGAACTCGTCGCCGGCATCGCGCTCATCGCGGGCATCCTCACCCCGCTCGCCGGGGTCCTGCTGGGCGTGGACATGGCCGGCGCCTTCTACTTCGTCCACGCCACCAACGGGCCGTTCGTCACCCAGAACGGCTGGGAGCTCGTCGTGGCGCTCGGGGTGGGGGCGCTGCTCGTCGCGGGCGTCGGCGCCGGGCGGTTCAGCATCGACCGCGCGCTCGGCGGCTAGCCGGGCCCTCCGCGGGGCCGG
>DUTZ01000385.1 GCA_012841845.1 Actinomycetales bacterium
CCCCGGCGCGTGGGAGGGCACCCCTCACGCCGCCACGCGAGCGATCGGTCCGGAACGATGCCCGGTGCGTCCAGCCCGGGGTGGCGCCGTGCACGGGGGTCGCCGAGGCCCCCGGCCGAGCTCGCGGACGGCGCGTTCCGACACCCATCGCATGGCTCCTCACCTGGGGTTTGACGTGATACCGGCGACTTTATCAACCGGGTACGACACCGCCCGTCGCCGTCGCCGGTCGCGGCGTGATCGCGCCGGGAACACACCGTTTCCGGCGGTCACCGATTTCTGACGGGGGGAGCGCGTCACGTATGCTCTCGCCATTGTCCTCTCGGCTGCTCGGGCGCCACCCCGCCCGTGCCGGAGGACACCGCCACACGGCGGTCGAGACCAGGGCCACCCTTCAGCCCACGGCGTCTCACGAGCTCTGAACTCCGATCGTTGTAGAGAGCGGCTCCGGTACGGCGGTGTGCCGGGGGAAGTGTATGGACAACAGCGGCCGACGTGGCCTATCCACAGTGTGAAGGAACACCAATGGCCTCGAGCCTCGAAGAGATCCCAGAGATGACGGCGCCGGCACCGGGCGACGCGACCGACACCACGGCCGGAGGGCCGGCGGTGATCGGTGTCGTCGCCGAGTCCGACACCGCAGAGAACCGCGTCGCGGCCACGCCCGCGACCGTCGCCAAGCTCATCGGCCTCGGCTACCGGGTCGTCGTGGAGTCCGGCGCCGGAGTGCGCGCCGAGTTCGCCGACGCCGCCTACACCGAGGCCGGCGCCGACCTCGTCGACACCGCCTCCGCGTGGGGCTCCGACGTCGTCATGAAAGTCGCGGTGCCCACGGAGGCCGAGATCGCGATGCTGCGCCCCGGCGCCACACTCGTCGGCCTGCTCGCCCCGGCCCAGAACGAGAAGCTCGTCGCGGCCCTGGCCGAGCGCGGGGTCACCGCCCTGGCCATGGACGCCGTGCCGCGCATCTCGCGCGCGCAGTCCATGGACGTGCTGTCCTCGATGGCCAACATCGCCGGCTACCGCGCCGTGATCGAGGCCGCCCACCACTTCGGCCGGTTCTTCACCGGCCAGGTCACCGCCGCCGGCAAGGTGCCGCCCGCCAAGGTGCTCGTCGCGGGCGCCGGCGTGGCCGGCCTCGCCGCGATCGGCGCGGCCTCGAGCCTCGGCGCCATCGTCCGCGCCACCGACCCGCGGCCCGAGGTGGCCGACCAGGTCAAGTCCATCGGCGGCGAGTACCTGCCCGTCGAGGTCCCGGACGAGGAGAAGGAGGTCTCCTCGGACGGCTACGCCAAGGCGACCTCCGAGGCCTACGACCGTGCCGCCGCCGAGCTCTACACCGAGCAGGCCGGCGACGTGGACATCATCATCACCACGGCCCTCATCCCGGGCCGCGCGGCGCCGCGCCTCATCACCGCCGCCGACGTCGCGCGCATGAAGCGCGGCTCGGTGATCGTGGACATGGCCGCCGCCCAGGGCGGCAACGTCGAGGGGTCGGTGGCCGACCAGGTCGTCGTCACCGAGAACGGCGTGACGATCATCGGCTACACCGACCTCGCCGGCCGCCTGCCCGCGCAGGCCTCGCAGCTGTACGGCACCAACCTCGTCAACCTGGCCAAGCTCGTCACCCCGGGCAAGGACGGGCAGTGGACGATGGACATGGAGGACGTCGTCCAGCGCGGCGTCACCGTGGCCCGCAGCGGCGAGGTCATGTGGCCGCCGCCGCCCGTGCAGGTCTCCGCGGCCCCGGCCCCCGCTGCCGCACCCGAGCCCGCCGAGCCGCCGGCCGAGAAGAAGAAGATGTCGACCGGCGCCAAGATGGGCCTCGTGGCCCTGGGCATGGTGGCGCTGTTCCTGCTCACCGCGTTCGCGCCCGGCGACATCCCGCGCCACATCACCGTGTTCGTGCTGGCCATCGTCATCGGCTACTACGTCATCGGCAACGTGCACCACGCGCTGCACACCCCGCTCATGTCGGTGACCAACGCGATCTCCGGCGTCATCGTCGTGGGCGCGCTGCTCCAGGTGGGGATCGACAACACGCTGGGTCTCGTCCTGGCGACCATCGCGATCCTCGTCGCCTCCATCAACGTCTTCGGCGGGTTCGCCGTCACGCGCCGCATGCTCGGCATGTTCTCGAAGGGAGCCTGAGACGATGTCCCTCGTGACCGCCGCCAACGCGGCCTACCTCGTCGCCGCCCTGCTGTTCGTCCTCTCGCTGGCCGGCCTCTCCAAGCACGAGACCGCCCGCCGGGGCCTGAGCTTCGGCATCGCCGGCATGGCGCTGGCGCTCGTCGCCACCGTCGCGCTCGTGATCGACCACGAGCCGCCCACCCTCGGCATCGTCCTCATGGTGGTGGCCGTGCTCATCGGCGCCACCATCGGCCTGCTGCGCGCCCGCAGCGTGCAGATGACCGAGATGCCCGAGCTCATCGCCCTGCTCCACTCGTTCGTCGGCCTGGCCGCCGTGCTCGTGGGCTGGAACGGCTACCTCGAGCCCGAGCTCCACGGTGAGCTCACCGGCTCGCTGCTCGGCATCCACCACGCCGAGGTCTTCATCGGCGTCTTCATCGGCGCCGTCACCTTCACCGGCTCGATCGTCGCCTACCTCAAGCTGTCCGCCAAGATGAAGTCTGCGCCGCTCGTGCTGCCGGGCAAGAACCTCATCAACGCCGGCATCCTCGTGGCGTTCGTCGTGCTCACCGTGTGGTTCGTCATCGCCCCGGCGCTGTGGATGCTCATCGTCGTCACCGTCCTGGCCCTGGCGCTGGGCTGGCACCTCGTGGCCTCCATCGGCGGCGGCGACATGCCCGTCGTCGTGTCGATGCTCAACTCGTACTCCGGCTGGGCCGCGGCCGCGACCGGCTTCCTGCTCGGCAACGACCTGCTCATCGTCACCGGCGCGCTGGTCGGCTCCTCGGGTGCCTACCTGTCGTACATCATGTGCAAGGCCATGAACCGGTCCTTCATCTCCGTCATCATGGGCGGCTTCGGCATCGAGGCCTCCGCGGGCGAGGGTAAGGACCACGGCGAGCACCGCGAGGTCGACGTCGAGGGTGCCGCCGAGCTGCTCGCCGGCGCGTCCTCGGTGATCATCGCCCCCGGCTACGGCATGGCCGTCGCCCAGGCGCAGTACCCGGTCGCCGACCTCACCCGCCTGCTGCGCGAGCGTGGCGTGGACGTGCGCTTCGCCGTGCACCCCGTGGCGGGCCGCCTGCCCGGGCACATGAACGTGCTGCTGGCCGAGGCCAAGGTGCCGTACGACATCGTCCTGGAGCTCGACGAGATCAACGACGACTTCGGCGAGACCGACGTCGTGCTCGTGATCGGCGCCAACGACACGGTCAACCCGGACGCCGCCGAGGACCCGGGCAGCCCGATCGCCGGCATGCCGGTGCTCCACGTGTGGGAGGCCGGCGACGTCATCGTGTTCAAGCGGTCCATGGCCGCGGGCTACGCCGGCGTGCAGAACCCGCTGTTCTTCCGCGACAACACGCAGATGCTGTTCGGCGACGCCAAGGACCGCGTCGACGACATCCTCGCCGCGATCAAGGAGCACGCGCCCGCGAACGCCTGACCAGGCGGCGCGCCGCGCCGCTCCGCCCCACCCCGAAATCCGCGCCTCCACCGACGGGTCGGCAGCCCCCAGAGGGGCCGCCGATCCCGCAGGTGAGTCGCGGATTTCGGCGTCCCGGGGTGACCATGGGCCGCTCCGTTCGGGCGCCGGCGGGACCGATGGTGCCGTAGAAGTGGGATATGACGTACCCGAACACGCAGCTCTTCATCGACGACCAGTGGACGGACGCGGCCGACGGCCGGACGATCGACGTCACCAACCCCGCGGACGGGCAGGTGATCGGCGCCGTCGCCCACGCCGGGATCGCCGACCTGGACCGCGCGCTCGACGCGGCTGCCCGCGGCTTCGAGGTCTGGCGCGACACGCCGCCGGCCAAGCGCGCGAAGGTCATGCGCGCGGCCGCCGGGCTGCTCCGCGAGCGGGCGGGCGAGATCGCGCGGGTCATGACCCTCGAGCAGGGCAAGCCGCTGCGCGAGGCCAACGGCGAGATCCTGGCGGCCGCCGACGTCATCGAGTGGTTCGCCGACGAGGGCCTGCGGGTCTACGGCCGGCTCGTGCACCACCGCGGCGACCCGTCGGTCCGGCAGATGGTCGTCAAGGACCCGGTGGGCCCGGTCGCCGCGTTCACCCCGTGGAACTTCCCCGTCAACCAGGTGGTGCGCAAGGTCTCGGCCGGGCTGGCCGCGGGCTGCTCCCTCGTCGTCAAGGCCCCGGAGGAGACCCCGGCCAGTCCCGCCGCGCTGATCCGGGCCTTCGCCGACGCCGGGCTCCCGGCCGGCGTGCTGGGCCTGGTGTACGGCGACCCGGCGGAGATCTCGGGCCACCTCATCCCGCACCCGGTGATCCGCAAGGTGACCTTCACCGGCTCGACCGCCGTGGGCAAGCAGCTCGCGGCGCTGGCCGGGCGGCACATGAAGCGCTGCTCCATGGAACTCGGCGGGCACGCGCCGGTGATCGTGTGCGACGACGCGGATGTAGAGCTCGCCCTGAAGATCATGGGCCCGATGACCTTCCGCAACGCCGGCCAGGTGTGCATCTCGCCGACCCGGTTCGTGGTGCAGAACGGCCTCAAGGACGACTTCGCGCAGGAGCTGGCGCGGTTCGCCAAGGGCATGACGGTGGGCGACGGGCTCGACGACGCCACCGAGATGGGGCCGCTGGCCAACGAGCGGCGGGTCGCCGCGCTCACCGAGCTGTACGACGACGCCCTGGCCCACGGCGCCGAGTCGCTGGCCGGCGGGCACCGCCTGGGCGACGCGGGGAACTTCTGGGCGCCGACGGTGCTCGACGACGTCCCCGCCGAGGCGCGCATCGCCAACGAGGAGCCGTTCGGCCCGATCGCGACGATCCGCGGCTTCGACCGCCTGGAGGACGCGATCGCCGAGGCCAACCGGCTCGACTACGGCCTGGCCGCCTACGCGTTCACGCGGTCGCTGGCCAACGCCGACCTGCTCACCCGCCGCGTGGAGACCGGCATGCTGTGGATCAACATGCCGCCGGCCACGTCGCCGGAGATGCCGTTCGGCGGCGTCAAGGACTCGGGCCACGGCTCCGAGGGCGGGCCCGAGGCGATGGAGGCCTACCTCAACACGCGCGCGGTGAGCGTGAAGAACGCCTAGTGGCCGTGGGGCCGGCCGCTGCCGGCCTGTCCGCCGCCCGGTCAGCTCTTCCTGAGCGCGTTGGTGCACTCCAGCCGGAGGGTCTCGAGCTGCTCGCCCTGCTCGCGGGCGCGCTCGGCGAGCCGCTCGAGGGTGGTGCGCGGCAGCCGCGGGTCACCGATGTCGAGCAGCGCCTTCCACCCCAGCTCCTTGCCGGTGACGGCGAGGGTGAGCGCCTCCAGCTCGAGGAGGTCGCTGAGCGGCGAGCGCTCGGCCACGCGCTGGTTGGGCTTGAGCTTGGCGACGGTCTCGGCCGCCCGGGCCGGGAGGTCCTTGAGGAGTGACGGCGAGGTGCCCACCAGTTCCATGAGCCGTTCGAGCTCGGCCTTGTCCTCCTCCGTCTGGTCCCCGAGCCGAGAGACGACGTCGCGGATGTGCCCGTCCTCGTGGGCGTCGGCGACCCGGCGGAACAGGTCGACCCCGGCGGCCGCGCCGGCGTGGTGGTCGCGCATGTACGTGTGCAGCATCTCGGAGGTCATGTCCCGCAGGCTACGAACGCGCGCGGATCGGGCAACCGGTCGCCGCCCGCGAACCCGTCGTGGACCCGCGGGAACCTTTCGTCCGTTCGCCGACTCTCACTGGTGAACGGCCCGGGACGAGCGGGCCCACACCACAGGAGGACCCCATGTCCGGAACCGACACCCAGCGCGCGACCGATGCCCAGCGCACGACCGACGCCCCGTCGACGAACCCCGAGTCCGATCGCCTGCTGCCCGAGGGCACGACGATGCTCGGCGCCGCGGACACCGACGGCGACGGCGTGATCGACTACCGCCAGTACGACACCGACGGCGACGGCGTGGCCGACGTGGTGATGCGGGACACGAACGGTGACGGCCGGGTGGACACCGCCGAGTCGGACACCGACGGCGACGGGATCGTCAACAGCGTCGTCCACGACGCCGACGGCGACGGCTGGATCGACTCCAAGTCCGTGGACACCACGAACGACGGGATCACCGACACGCGCTACGCGGACACCGACCGCGACGGGTGGGTGGACCGGGTCGAGATCGACACCGACGCCGACGGCACCGCCGACGTGATCGGCCTCGACCGCAACGGCGACGGCCGGGTCGACGAGATCCTCTACGACACCGACGGGGACGGCGTGGCCGACCACCGCGAGATCGTCGATTCCAACGGCCTCGTGGCCGCGACCGGGGGCTCCCCCGCGGGGGCCACCGCCGCGCAGGCCTCGGCGGGGTCCGGGATGCGGGAGGAGTTCGCGCCGGAGGATGCGCTGCAGCTCGACCACAGCGGCACCGAGCCCACGACCGCCCCCGCTCCGGCCCCGGCGTCGGCGCCGGCGACCGAGGCGGTCGTCGCGCCGAACAACGCGACCGGGTCGCCCGAGGGCGCCGTGACCCCCGACGGGGGTCAGGTCGTGGACCTCGACGGCGACGGGTACGGCGACGCGATCGTGTACGACGACGACGGTGACGGCATCACGGACCGCGTCAAGCTCGACTCCACCGGGGACGGCTACACGGACGCCATGGCGGTGGACACGACCGGCGACGGCACGTTCGACGTGCTGGAGTTCGACACCGACGGCGACCTGATCGGCGACCGCCGCCTGGAGGACCTCGACGGCGACGGCTCGTACGACGTGGAGTACGTGGACGCCGACCGTGACGGCTACTACGACGCCGACGAGGCCACCTCGCTGCCCGGCGCCGCGACGACCGACGCCCCGGCCTTCTGATGCCGACGACCACCGGCCCGGCCTCTCCCTCCCGCGGATCGCGAGGGGCCGGGCACGTCGGACTCGCGGCGCCCGCGGTCGTCGGCGCCGTGCTCGCGTTCCTCGGCTTGTGGGTCTGCTTGCTGGCGGTCTGGCAGTCGGCGGGCTGCTCCACGAGGATCAGCTACGGGGTCGAGGGGGTCACCCGCCAGTCCCCGGTCACGGTGGCGGTCTGGGAGTGGGGAGTGGACTGGTTCACGCCGTTGTGGCTGCCGATCGTCGCACCGCTGCTGGGGTGGGCGGTGGCCTCCGCCGTCGGGGGGCGGGACGCGGCGCGCGTCGGCGCGTGGGTGGGACTGGCCCTGGTGGTGATGTGGGACGTCTTCCTGCTGGGGGGCGGGTGCACGGGCTGAGCGGGTGCTGCCCGTCCCGGCGGCCGACGGTCGGGTCAGCGGCCCAGCAGCCCCTTGGCGATGTGCGTCACCTGGATCTCGTTGCTCCCGGCGTAGATCATGAGCGACTTGGCGTCACGGGCGAGCTGCTCGACCCGGTACTCGGCCATGTAGCCGTTGCCGCCGAACAGTTGCACGGCGTCCATCGCCACCTCGGTCGCGGCCTCGGAGGAGTAGAGCTTCATCGCCGACGCCTCGGCCAGGGTCAGCGGCTTGCCGGCCCGCGCCCGCTCGAGGGAGTGGAACACCATGTTCTGGACGTTCATCCGCGCGACCTCCATCTTGGCCAGCTTGAGCTGGATCAACTGGAAGCGTCCGATCTCCTGGCCCCACAGTGTCCGCTCCCGCGCGTAGTCCACGCACAGGCGGTGGCACTCGGAGATGATCCCCAGCGCCATGGTCGCCACTCCGATCCGCTCGGCGGTGAAGCTCGAGCGGGCCGACTCGCGTCCGGCGTCGCGGCCCTCCCCGCCGTCGCGGCCCTCGGTGCCGCCGAGCAGGTGCTCGCGACCCAGGCGGACGTCGTCGAAGAACAGCTCGCCGGTGGGGGAGGAGTGCAGGCCCATCTTCGCGAAGGGCGCGCCCTGGGTGAGGCCGGGCATGCCCTTCTCGAGGACAAAGGTGAGCACCGTGCGGTCGCGCGGGCTCACGGCCGGGTCGCCCTCGTCGAGCTTGGCGTAGACGATCATCACGTCCGCGTACGGGCCGTTGGTGATGAAGGTCTTGCGTCCGTTGAGCACGTAGCCGTCGCCGCTTCTACGGACGTAGGTCTTCATGCCGCCGAAGGCGTCGGAACCGGAGTCGGGCTCGGTGATCGCCCACGAGGCGACCTTCTCCATGGTCATGATCCCCGGCAGCCACCGCTCCTTCTGCTCGAGCGTGCCCCGGGACATGATCGTGGTGGCGCCCAGGCCGAGGCTCACGCCCAGCGCGGACACCAGGCCCATGCACACCCCGGCGAGTTCGCTGATCACGACGGTGATCATCGAGTCCCGGCCCTCGGCCGCCTCCCCGCCGCGCGCGCCGGCCTCGTCGTCGTCACCCTTCCCGCCGCCCTCGGCCCGCGCGGTCCCGTCCACCCGGGCGCGCTCCCCGGCGAGCATCTTCTCCACGGTCTCGCGGGCCATCGTGTCGACGCCGAACTCGGCGAAGAGCTTCCGGATGACCGGGTACGGCGGCATCTCGCCGCTCTCGAGCGCGTCGAGGTTCGGGCGGATCTCCTTGGCGATGAAGGCGCGGACGGCGTCCCGCACCATGAGATCGGTCTCGGACCACTCGTACATTCGGCAGCTCTCCCTCGCGTCGTGCGCCGTCCCCGCTCGGGTCCGCGGGAGGCGGGCGCGCCCCGGCCAGTCTGTCCCGCCGGGCGCGGCGGCCGCGCCGGAACGGGCACACTCGGGGTATGACCCACGACACCACCGCCGCCCCGTCCGCCGAGAACGCCCCGACCCCCGCCGGCCGCGCGCACCTGGGCCGGGTGGGCCTGTGGACCGGATCGCTGGAGGGCGTGCCCCCGGCCGGCATCCCCGACCTGCTGGGGGAGCTGGACGAGCAGGGCTGGGGCTCGCTGTGGTTCGGCGAGGCGGTGGGCCGGGAGGCGTTCACGGCCTCGCAGCTGTACCTGGGCGCGACGCGGCGGATGGCGATCGGCACCGGCATCGCCAACATCTACGGCCGCGACGCCTCCGCCGCCGGCGCCGCCGCCCGCACGCTCGAAGCGCTCCACCCGGGCCGGTTCGTCCTGGGCCTGGGCGTGTCGCACGCGCCGCTGGTCGAGCGGCA
>DUTZ01000386.1 GCA_012841845.1 Actinomycetales bacterium
CCGCGGGGGCGGCGGTGACGCCGACGGTGGTGGCGCCGACGGCGGCCACGAGGGCGGCGACGACCACGGTGAGGGCACGTCGGGGGTGCCTGCGGGGCGGGAGCATGGCGCAGAGGGTAGCCCCCCGCGGCCCCGCGTGGTGGCGCTACGTCAGGCGCTCTTGCGCAGGCAGCCGCGGATGAACGAGCCGATGTCGCGGAGCGCGACCTTGGCCTCGGGGACCACCGGGTGGAACACCTGGAACACGTGGAACTGGTGCGGCCAGATCTGGAACTCGTGGCGCACGCCGTGCTCGGCAAAGCGCTCGGCGAGCACCTCGATCCCGCCCCGGAAGATCTCCGCGCCGCCGCACTGGATGAGGAACGGCGGCCAGTCGGGGGAGGGCGTGAGGTGGACCGGCGAGATGCGGGGGTCGCTGGGGTCCATGCCGGGGGCGTACTGCTGGCGGCTGAGCTCCACGAGCCCGATCGCGAGGAACGGGTCCTTGCGGGCGCGGTCGCGCTCGGACATCTCGGTGATGTCCAGGTCCACCCAGGGGGAGAGCAGCACGGCGCCGGCCGGCATGGGCTGGCCGTCGGCCTCGAGCGCCGCGATGAGCTGGAGGACGAGGTTACCGCCGGCGGAGTCGCCGCTCACCACGATGTTCTCGGGCTTGAAGCCCATGTCGAGCAGCCACAGCCAGCCGGCGATCACGTCGTCGATCGCGGCGGGGAAGGGGTTCTCCGGGGCGAGGCGGTAGTCGGGGAGGAAGACGGGCGTGCCGGCCTCGCTGGCCAGGCGGGACGCGAGCGCCTTGTGCGACCAGGGCGAGCCGAAGGTGAATCCGCCGCCGTGGAGGTGGTAGAGCACGGTGTCGGCGTCGAAGAAGCGCTTGCGGCCCACCCAGAGGCCGGGAACCGGGCCGTCGGAGGACCAGTCGTTGGTGGTCTCGAGGGCCGCCGCGCGTCCGGCACCCGACGTGAGCGCGCGCAGGCGGCCGAGGGAGACGTCGCTCGCCGGCATGAGGTCGAGCGCCGGGCGGAGGAACATCCGCAGGCCGCCGGCGATGGTGCGGGAGCGGAAGGTTCCGTGCTCGCCGGGGCCGTGGAAGACCGGGCCGCGCTCGGAGGGCCTGTCCGCCTCCAGGTCCGAGATCCGCTCGCCGTCCCGCGGCACCTTTCCGGTTCCCG
Organism: Actinomycetales bacterium; assembly: GCA_012841845.1. Taxonomy (GTDB): domain Bacteria; phylum Actinomycetota; class Actinomycetes; order Mycobacteriales; family Mycobacteriaceae; genus Dietzia. The sequence continues at coordinate 1,170 of DUTZ01000386.1, forward strand.
TGGAATGGGGATGGAACGGGTCGTCGTGGGCAGGGGTGGAGCTTCGTGCCATGGGTTGATCCTAGTGTTCCTCCCGACACGGGGTCGGGAAAGTCCGGACCGCGCTGACAAGTGTCGAACAACACGGCATAATGTGAATCACACCACACCACACCGCATCCCCGCATGCCGAAAGGACCCTGATGAGCCCCAACCCCGACATGAACGAGGCAGACGTCTTCGAGGCGGTCGCCGACGCCGTGCCGGACAACCGCGCCGTGACGATCGACGGTGTGACGTACTCCTACCGGGAGTTCGACGAGGTGGCCAACCGGATGGGACACCTCCTGCAGGCCAACGGGGTCGAGCCGGGCAACCACGTGGCCCTGTTCATGCGCAACATCATCGAGCACCTGGCCTCGATGGTCGGGCTCATGAAGATCCGTGGTGTGGGCATCAACGTGAACTTCCGCTACACGGAGGACGAGCTGGCCTACCTGTTCGCCGACTCCGACGCGGTGGCCACCGTGGTCGAGGCCGAGTACGCGGACAAGGTGGCGGCCATCCTGCCCCGCTGCCCCGAGCTCAGGACCGTGCTCTGCGTGGGCCCCGCCACCGAGGCGCTCACCTCCGCCTGCGCCGAGCGCGGCGTCACCCTGGTCGACGTCGACGCCGAGCTGCCGAAGCAGTCCTCGGAGCGCGACTTCGGCCCCCGGTCGGGCGACGACACCTGGGTGGTCTACACCGGCGGCACCACGGGCTTCCCCAAGGGCGTCGTGTGGCGGATGGCGGACTACTACTACGCGTGCCTCTCGGGCGGCAACCCCTACGGCGACCCGCACAACTCCCCCGAGGAGGTGGCCGCCAACTCGGGCAACGGCGCCTTCTTAAACGTCATGGTCTCCGCCCCGCTCATGCACGGCGCCGGCACCTTCACGCTGTTCACGTTCTTCAACCTGGGCGGCCACATCATCATGCAGCGCGACTTCGACCCCGTCGCGATCCTCAAGACGATCGAGGAGTACAAGGCCGGCATGCTCGTCTTTGTGGGCGACGGCATGGGCGTGCCGATCATCGACGCGATGGCAGAGAACTGGGACCAGATCGATGTGACGTCCCTGTTCGCGGTCGCCTCGGGTGGCGGCATCTGGTCCAAGGCCTCCCGCGACAAGCTGCGGTCGCTGCTCCCGGACGTCATCGTGCGCGACAACTTCGGCGCCTCCGAGTCGGGTAACGACGGCGAGCTCCAGATGTCCGGGGAGGGCGAGGTCCGTCTCCCGGCGGGCCCGAAGGTCATGGTGGTGGACGACGACCACAACCCGATCGCCCCCGGCAGCGACGAGGTGGGCTTCCTCGTGCGCCGCGGCCACATCCCGCTCGGCTACTACGGCGACGAGGAGAAGACGGCCCGCACGTTCCCGATCATCGACGGCGAGCGGGTCTCGGTGCTCGGCGACATGGCCCGCGTGGACGAGGACGGCTCGATCGTCTTCCTCGGCCGCGGCTCCGGCTGCATCAACACCGGCGGCGAGAAGGTCTTCCCGGAGGAGGTCGAGCAGATCCTCAAGTCGCACCCGTCGGTCCTCGACGCGCTCGTGGCCGGCATGCCCGACCCGCGCTTCGGCCAGGCCGTGGCCGCGGTGGTCTCGCTCCGCGAGGGCGAGTCCGCCTCGGAGGAGGAGATCCAGGAGTTCGTGCGCGGCAAGCTCGCCAACTACAAGGTGCCCAAGCGCGTCGTCGAGGTGGAGCAGGTCAAGCGGTCCCCGGCCGGCAAGGCCGACTACCGCTGGGCCAAGGAGCAGGTGGCGCCCGCCGACGCCTGATCCGGGCCGGAGACGAGGGGGCCGGGTGATCTCGGTGATCGCCCGGCCCCCTTCTCCTCCGCCGGCCGGCGGCGCGCCCCTCAACCCGCCGTCGGCCGGAGTCCGTGGGTCAGCCGATGGCGACGGGTGTGCCCGTCCCGGTCGGCTGGTAGTACTTCCACAACTCCGGGTGCCGCTCCGGCCAGTAGTCGCGGATCCACTCGGTCGGGTCGGTCGAGTGCTGCCACTTCGGTTCGATCGTCTGCCCCGACCGGCCCGGCAGGGCCTGCCCGCCGACGGTCACGACGACGAACCACGGGTCGGTGTCCACCCACCACGGGTACGTGACGCGGACCAGGCCCTCTTCGCGTGTCACGGTGTAATCCACGCCCTCGAGGCCCTCGACGATGATGCCCTCGGTGTTGGTCAGGTCCGGGTCGAGCGCGAACGGGGCGTCCGGGTCGTCGTCGAGCGCGAAGTCGATCGTGAGGTCCTCCCCGAGCGTCGACGTTGCCATGGACGTGCCGCGGTAGAGGACGCAGTCACCCGCGGTGATGTCGCCTTCGCCGCGCCCCTCGACCCAGGCGTTGCCGTACAGGACGCTGCTGTCGGAGTCGGGTGAATCGGTGCTCGTGACGTTGTAGCCGTAGATCCCGAAGTCGGAGTAGTCCGTCACGACGGCCGCCGGGTCCGGGCCGTCCCCGTCCGGGTCGACCATGATGTTCGACCACGCGGGGTCGGTGTCGGGCCACAGGCGGCTGGGCACGGTGGGGGCGGGGCCGTCGAAGGTGAACTCCGCGGAGACGGACCCGGACTGCTGGGCGCCGTCGGAGAAGGTGATGTTCAGGCCTCCGGCGTCGGGGGTCGCGTCGACGGCTCCCAACCCGGTCTCCGCGCTGTCGGTCACATAGGTGAAGTTGTCGGGCACCGGCGCATAGACGGTGAACCCGTCGACGACCGAGCCGGCGGTCGGGGACATGACCGTGGCCGTCATGAGCACGGTGTCTCCGGGTTCGACGTAGGCGCCGCCGCCCACCTCGTCGAACGAGATCATCGCGAGGACCTTGCCCTCGGGCGGGTCACCCGGGTCGTGGTCGCCGCCGTCCCCGCCGTCGCCCAGGGCGTCGTCGGGTGTGGCCACGCAGGCCCCGTCGGCCGGCTCTCCCGGGTCGTTCGGGTCACCCGGGTCGCCCGGGTCACTGGGGCCGGTGGGTCCGCCCCGGCCGGAGGAGCCGAGGGACCCGAGCGAGCCGGAGGATCCGCTTCCGCCGTCACCGTCACCGCCGGCCGAACCGGAAGAGCCGAGCGAACCGGAGGACAGGGTGCCGGTGGTGCCGGAGTTGGAGGAACTGCCGGACGAACCGGCCGCCGCCGCGGGGACTGCCGCGACGCTGAGGACGAGGGCGGACGCGAACGCGGCCGTCCGGAGGAGTGCAGACATGGGACTGCTCCTATCTGGGGTGGTGCGGCGACCCGCCGGACCGGGGTCGCTCGGTGTACAAGGAGTACGCCCGCGCGCGCCGGTCCGATAGCGGGTGTACTACGCAGTGCGGCCCCGCGGTACCCGAGTGCCGTATGCGTAGTGGCCGGTCGGGACCCGCTGACCTGCGGTGACCGGATATGAGTAGTGCATTATCCGGGCTACGTGGGACGGCCCCCGGATCCGCGGCGGGGACGGGGAACCGGTGGGGAGGTCCGCGCGTTGGTGTGGTGCCCGGCCGGGGGGTCGGAACGACGACGAGGGGGACCTATGACGGGACACGGCGGGCACGCGGATGCGCTGGCGCGGATGACGGCGATGCAGGGCCTGCTCGAGCAGGTGCAGCGTGACGAGGCGGAGTTCGCCGATCTGGCGGCCCGGCTCGGTGAGCACTTCGCCCGCGTGGACCGTCTGCGCGGCTACCTGGACCTGTGGCTCGAGGACAGGGAGGCGATCCGGGCCGCCGACGAGGACGCCGATCTGCCGATCCTCGGCGAGGACCCGCTCTGGGAGTCGGTCGAGGCAGCCTCGACGCTGGTGCGCGGGCTGCTCACGGTGTGCGCGGCCGAGGTGGCCGCCG
>DUTZ01000387.1 GCA_012841845.1 Actinomycetales bacterium
CGACGTCGCCGAGCGGCGGGTCCGCTTCGCCGTGGCCGATCCCGGTGGCGGGCCGCCGGCGCGGGGGTAGGTTCGACAGCGGCAGGAGACCGTCCGAGTTCGAGGAGGCCGTCGTGAGCGGCGAGAAGTGGTACTACGACACGGAGAAGGGCCAGGCGGTCCAGGGCAAGGTCACCAACTGGGACACCCGCATGGGTCCGTACGACTCCCGCGCCGAGGCCGAGGCCGCGCTCGACAGGGCCAAGGCCCGCAACGAGGAGTGGGACGCGCAGGACGAGGACGACTGACCCGCCCCGGCGGGGTGGCCGGGCGGCTCCCGCCGACCCCGGTCAGCGCTTCTTCTTGCCCTTGCCGCCCTTCTTGCCCTTGCGGCGACGCGCGGCGCGCCGGGACTCGGCCAGCTCCCGGTAGGCGGCGGTGATCGTCGCCGCGTCGTGCTCGAACCCGGCCAGTGCCCGCTCGGAGAACCCGCGCTCGTGCTCGAACAGCACGCCGAGGCCGAAGGTGGACTCGCCGGCGGCCTCGGCACGCCGGGCGATCCGCCGCAGCCAGAACCGGGCGGTGACGCTGTCCTGCACGTCGCCCAGCACGGTGTGCAGCCGCTGGCAGGCGGTCCGCAGCGGCGCCACCGACAGGTCGCCGGACTCGGGCAGGGCGTTGACGTTGCGGCGCAGCGCCTTGGCCCGCTTGCGGACCACGTGGGTGAGCTCCTCGCGCTGGGCGAGCGTGAGATCGAGCGAGTCGAGGTCGCGTTCGGTGCGGGTGCGGACCTTGGTGAACTTGGCGAACTGCCGGTCCACGCCCCGCAGCACCATGTCCTGCGCCGCGCGCTTGCGCTTCTTGGGCGAGGCCCCGGAGTCCTCCTTCGACGTCGCCTTCTTCCCGCCGCCCGCGGCGGGGTCCGAGCCCGCCACCTCGACGAGCTCGTGCAGCCGGTCCACCAGCCCGAGGTAGCGGTCCGAGGCGAGCGCGGCCGCGACGCGGGTCTGGGCGCGGCGCTCCTCGGCACCGAGCTCGGTGCGGATCCGCTCGCGGGTCACGGGGGAGACCAGGTCGTCGGTGAACTCCTCGGCCAGCCGCTCCAGCCGCTCGTCCACCACCTGCAGGTCGCGCACCTTCCCCAGGACCGCGGCGAGCACCTTGAGCTCGCCGAGGAGGGCGGGAAGGTCGAGGTCCGTGTCCTCGGTCTCGGCGGTGAGCTCCGTGGCGTAGGTGCCGATGGTGCTGCGCAGCCCGCGCACGGCCACCCGCATCTGGTGGATGCCCCGCATCGCGCCGCGGCGGGCGCCGGGATCGTGGTCGAGGAGCTGGGTGAGGTCCGCCGCGAGGGCGTCCTTGACCGCCGAGACGCCCGGGGGGAAGGCGGCGGGGAGGGTGCCGAGGGCGCGGGCGAGCTTGGATTCCGACGACGAGGGTGTGCCCCCGGCGGCGGCGCACGCCGCGGAGACCGCGGCCAGGTGCTCCTCGGACCCGGGCAGGTCCGGATCGACGATCTCCGCCTCCCATTCCCGCCAGTCGCCCCCGCCGCCGGTGGTGACGCCGGTCAACGACTCGGTGGTCACGCGGTCGTCGCAGAACTCGACCACCGGCACGCCGGCGTCGTCGCGCAGGAGCAGCACCCGGCGCTCGTTGTCGATGCGGGCCACCGGGGTCAGGGGGCGGTTCCGGACCAGGCCCGCGACCGCCGCCACCAACTCGGCGGGGACCTCGTCGTCGTCACCGAGCGGGGCGTGCAGTTCGAGCCGGCCCGCCTCGGCCGGGAGCTTGAGGTGCCAGCCGTCGTCGTCCCCGCCGGTGCGGCGGCGGAGGGTGACCTTGTGGCGGGTGAGCGAGAGGTCGGCGGTGTCGAGATAGGTGGCGGACAGGCGGTGCACCACGGGCTCGTCCGCGACCAGGGGCGCGAAGGCGTCCGGCGCGGGCGCCGGGGTCTCGTCCCCGACCTCGAACTTGCTCTCGATCTCGACGTGGGCGTTGCTCGTCATGGCTTGGTTGTACCAGGTCCGGGTGAACCGTGACCCTCACGCAGCCCTACGGGGACTGACCGGCGGGTAGGGTGGGCGTGGTTCCGGTCACATGGTTCCGGTGCCAGGAGGGCCACCGGAGCCGCGGGGGGAGAACCAGTGGATCAGACGACCAGGGTCGACGTACTCGTCGTGGGGGCCGGCTTCTCCGGCCTGGGCGCGGTCATCAAGCTCGGCGAGGAGGGGTTCGACGACGTCGTGGTCCTCGAACGGGCCGCCGACGTCGGCGGGACGTGGCGCGACAACCACTATCCCGGCGCGGCCTGCGACGTGCCCTCGCACCTGTACTCCTACTCCTTCGCCCTCAACCCCGGCTGGTCGCGCGCGTTCTCGCCGCAGGGCGAGATCTACGACTACATCCGGCGGACCGCCGAGCGGGCGGGGGTGCGGGAGAAGATCCGCTTCGGCGTGGAGGTGACCGCCTGCGACTACGACCCGGACCGGGGGCGCTGGACCGTCCGCACCACGGCGGGGGAGTACGACGCCCGCGTGCTCGTCCTGGGCGTGGGCGCCCTGTGCGAGCCCAACTACCCGGACATCGAGGGGTTCGCCGACTTCGCCGGCGAGGTCTTCCACACCGCCCGCTGGGACCACTCGGTCCCGCTCACCGACCGCCGCGTGGCCGTCATCGGCACCGGTGCCTCCGCCATCCAGGTGGTGCCGTCGATCGCCGCGACGGTCGGCCACATGGACGTCTACCAGCGCACCGCCCCCTGGGTGCTGCCCCGGATGGACCGCCCGTACCCGCGCCTCGAGCGTGCCGCCTACCGCAAGATCCCCGGCCTCCAGCGGGCCGTCCGGGCGCTGCAGTACGCGAGCCGTGAGCTGCAGGTCGTGGGCCTGACCCGCACCCGGTCCGCGCTCGCGCCGATCCGGGCGCTGGCCCGCGCGCACCTCGCGATCCAGGTGCGCGACCCCGAACTCCGCGCCCGGCTCACGCCGCGCTACGAGATCGGCTGCAAGCGGATCCTGCTCTCCAACGACTGGTACCGGGCGCTCACCCGGCTCAACGTCAACCTCGTCACCGACCCCATCGAGCGGGTCTCGCCCCGCGGCGTCGTCACCGCCGACGGCGTCGAGCACCCGGCCGACGTCCTCGTGGTGGCCACCGGCTTCCACGTCACGGACTCCCCGTTCTTCGAGCGCGTCCGCGGAGCCGACGGGCGGACCCTCGCCGACAAGTGGTCGCGCGAGGGGATGGAGGCCTACAAGGGCACCACCGTCGCCGGCTACCCCAACCTCTTCGTGCTGGTGGGGCCCGCCACCGGCCTGGGGCACTCGTCGATGATCTACATGATCGAATCGCAGCTGGCCTACCTCGTGGACGCGCTTCGCACCATGCGCGACCGCGGCCTGGCGACCGTCGAGGTCCGCGAGGCCGTCCAGGACGCCTACAACGCCGAGCTGCGCGCCGACACCGGCGAGACCGTGTGGGTGACCGGGTGCAGCAGCTGGTACCTCGACGCCAAGGGCAACGCGCCCGCCGTCTGGCCCGACTTCACGTTCCGGTTCCGCGACGCCACGCGGCGCTTCGACCTCGGCGCCTACCACCGCACCCCGACCACCGACCCCGCCGCCCTCCAGGAGACGACCCGATGAAGCTGCGTGTGCCCCGCATCCCCGTCCAGACCGTTCTCGGCACCGTGGGCTCCGTCCTCGACCGCCGCCCGCGCTGGCGGATGGCGGACAAGGTCGTCGTCATCACCGGCGCCGCGTCGGGCATCGGCCGCGAACTGGCCGTCGAGGCCGCCCGGCGCGGGGTCCGGCTCGC
>DUTZ01000388.1 GCA_012841845.1 Actinomycetales bacterium
CTGCCGGAGGCGGACCGGGACGAGCCCGTGGACCTCACCGCCGGGAAGGACCGGCCGGCGACGCAGGCACGGCTGTCGCTCTCGGAGGTGCTGTTCGAGCGTCGGCTCAGCCGGCAGGCCCTGGCGGGACTCGCCGCGGCGGTCGCGCTGGTGGCCCTGGTGGGCGGCGGCATCGGCGCGGTGGTGGCCGACTCCGCCCGGATGCTCACGACCTCGACCGTCCGGATCGCGGACGCCCCCGAGGGGGTCGCGCGTCCGGACAACCCGATCGGCGAGGTCGCGCGGCGCGTGCAACCCGCCGTCGTCAACATCCAGGTCTCCACGCCCGGCTCCCACGGGGAGGGGTCCGGCATCGTCATCGACCCGCAGGGCTACGTCGTCACCAACAACCACGTGGTGACGATGGGCGGTGCGAGCTCCGACCGGGCGGCCATCGAGGTGGTCTTCTCGGACGGCTCCCGCACCCCCGCCGAGCTCGTGGGGCGCGACCCCGCCACGGACCTCGCGGTGCTCAAGGTGGAGGACGTCCAGGGGCTGACCGTGGCCGCGTTGGGCGACTCCGACCAGGTCGAGGTGGGCGAGCAGGTGCTGGCCATCGGTTCGCCGCTGGGCCTGGCGCGGACCGTGACCGGCGGTATCGTCTCCGCCACCCAGCGGCCGATCGCGCTGGGGGAGTCGACCTCGGACGGCGACGTGGTGATCGACGCCATCCAGACCGACGCGGCGATCAACCCGGGCAACTCGGGCGGGCCGCTCATCGACGCCTCCGGGGCGGTCATCGGGATCAACACCTCGATCTTCACCAACTCCGGTGGCTCGATCGGCCTCGGCTTCGCGATCCCCGTCAACGACGTGCGCACCATCGCCACCGCGCTCATGACGGAGGGGGAGATCGAGCACGCCACGATCGGCGTCAACGCCCGCACGGCGGCCAACGCCTCGCTCGAGGGGGCGGAGATCGTCAACGTGCGCGAGGGCTCGGCCGCCGAGGAGGGCGGTCTGCGCGAGGGCGACGTGGTGACCAGGGTCGGGGAGCGGCGGGTCCGCTCGTCCGAGGAACTGGTGGTGGCGGTGCGGCAGGCGGGGGCCGACGACGACGTGCCGGTCGAGGTGATCCGGGACGGTACGCGGGTCGAGCTCGACGTCCGGCCTACGCTGGGCTGACGCGACGACGTATCCTCGACAGCGATGTTCACGAACGTGGGTTGGTCCGAGCTCCTGGTCCTCGGCGTGGTCGCGCTCGTGGTCCTCGGACCCGAGCGCCTTCCCGAGGCCGCCCGGTGGCTCGCGGGCGCCATCCGCAAGGTCAAGGAGTTCGCCGGGACCGCCCAGCAGCAGCTCAAGGACGACTTCGGAACCGACCTCGACGAGTTCCGTGAGCCGCTCAAGCAGATCAACGAACTTCGTGGGCTCAGCCCGCGGGCGCTCGTCACCAAGCACCTGCTCGACGGCGACGACTCGCTGTTCACCGGAAACTTCGACGACGCCGCGCCGGCCGGGGGCGCCGCGGCGGTGACGGGCACGCCGTCCACCGGGCCGAGCCCCCAGGCCGGGCCGAGCCAGCCCACCCAGCCGAGCCAGCCCACGCAGCCGACCCAGCCGACTCCGCCGACCC
>DUTZ01000389.1 GCA_012841845.1 Actinomycetales bacterium
GCGGGCTGCGTGGTGATCGGCAAGACCACCACGCCGGAGTTCGCGTGGAAGGGCGTCACGGACAACGCGCTCACCGGGATCACGCGCAACCCACACGACCCGGCGCTCACCCCGGGCGGGTCGAGCGGCGGCGCGGCGGCCGCGGTCGCGGCGGGACTCGGGCAGCTCGCCCTGGGCACCGACGGCGGCGGCTCGGTCCGCATCCCGGCGTCCTTCTGCGGGATCGTGGCGCTCAAGCCCACGTACGGCGTCATCCCCATGTTCCCGTCGAGCCCCTTCGGCACGCTCGCCCACGCCGGCCCCATGACGCGCACCGTCGCGGACACGGCCGCGTTCATGGACGTGCTCCTGCGGCCCGACCCCCGCGACTGGTCCGCGGTCCCGGCACGGGCCACCTCGCCGTCACACGACGGGTACCTCCGCGCCGCCACCGACGAGGCCCGCGGCGACCGGCCGCTCGAGGGGCTGCGCGTGGCGTACAGCCCCGACCTGGGCTTCGGCACCACCGACCCGGAGGTCGAGCGCGAGGTCGCCCGCGCGGTGGCCGCGCTCGAGTCGCTCGGCGCGCGCGTCGACACCGTCGAGCTCGCGATGGCCGACCCCGTGGACGCGTTCCACGTGCTGTGGTTCTCCGGGCTCGCCGCGGTCCTCGCGCCGCACGGGCCGGACGCGATCGACCGGGTCGAGCCGCGGATGCGCGAGGCGCTCGGCCGCTACCACGACTACTCGGCGGCCGACTACCTCGACGCGGTGGCCGTGCGCATGGCGCTCGGGGCGCGGATGGCGGCCTTCCACCACGAGTACGACCTCCTCGTGACCCCCACGGTCCCCATCCCGCCGTTCGCCGCCGGCGCGGACGTGCCGCCGGGCTGGCACAGCCCCGACTGGACGTCGTGGACGCCCTACACCTACCCGTTCAACATGACCCAGCAGCCGGCGCTGAGCCTGCCGTGCGGGGTCACCGACGCCGGCCTGCCGGTGGGGGTCCAGCTCGTCGGTGCCCGCTTCGAGGACCGGCTCGTGGTCCGCGCCGGTGCCGCGCTCGAGGCCGCACTGGGCCGGGTGGTGCCGGAGCCGCGGGTCCACGCGGGGCGGGGTGGCCACGGGGGACGACGACGATGACCACACCACCCGCCGGGATCGAGCCGGTCGTCCGCGAGTCCACCCCCGCCCTCATCGCCCGCACGCTGCGCCGCGCGATCTCCGACGGCTCGCTGCCGCCGGGCAGCCAGCTGGGGGAGGCCGCGCTCGCCCGCTCGCTGGGCGTGAGCCGCGGCCCCCTGCGGGAGGCGATGCAGCGGCTCACCCAGGAGGGGCTGCTCGTCTCGCACCCCAACCGGGGACTCTTCGTGGCCGACCTCGACCCCGCGGCCGTGGAGGACATGTACCTGCTGCGGACGACCGTCGAGACCGCGGCCCTGGACCGGGTCCTCGACCTGGGGCTGGGGGAGGCGGCCGCGGACCGGCTCGACGCCGCCGTCGACGCCATGGCCGCGCTCGCCGACGAGCCGCGGTCGGCGGCGATGGTCGCGGCCGACCTCGACTTCCACCACGAGCTCGTCGAGGCGGCCCGCAGCCCGCGGCTCTCCCGCGTCCACGAGACGGTGATCGTCGAGACGAGCATGTGCCTGCACGCCATGCGGGGCACCTACGAGACGGCCGGGGCGCGGCTCGCCGAACACCGCGCGATCGCCGCCGCGGTGCGCGCCGGACAGGCCGACGAGGCGCGCCGACTGCTGGTGGAGCACATGCGCGACGGGCTCGACCGCGTGCGCTCGGGCGGCGGCGCGACATGACCGCCGGTCACGGTGAGGTCACGCTTGCGTCGTTAGGCGGCGGTGTCACCGCCCCGGACATACGGTGAACCGGCCGTAAACTTCTGCCACACGGAGGCATGGATGAACGCGAACATCTCACGCAGACAACTGTTCCGGGGCGCGCTGGCGCTCGGCGGCGTGGTCGCCGTCGGCGGCTCGCTGGCCGCGTGCACGACCACCGAACCCGGCGGGCCCGACGCCGAGGGCGGTGGCGGCCTGCTCGAGCGGGCCAGGCAGCAGGGCCTCCGGATCGCGATCGGCAACGAGCCCCCGTACACCGAGCTCTCCCCGGACGGCACCGTCACCGGCGCCGAGCCGGACGTGGTCCGCGCGGTGTGCGAGCGCCTGGGCATCGAGAAGGTCGAGGGCATCGTCACCGGATACAACGACATGATCCCCGGGCTCAAGGCCAACCGCTGGGACGCGATCGCGGCGGGGCTGTTCATGAAGAAGTCGCGGTGCGCCGAGGTCTCCTACGCCTCCCCGGTCATCGTCTCGACAGAGTCGTTCGGCGTCCGGCCGGGCAACCCCAAGGACATCACCACGATCGCCGACGCCACCGAGCGCGACGACCTGCGGATCGGCGTCGTCCCGGGCGGGTTCGAGCAGGGCATCCTCGAGGAGGCCGGGGTCCCGGGGAACCGCATCATCAACGTCACCGACGCGCGCGGCGGGGCCGACGCCCTGGCCGCCGACCGGATCGACGCCTTCCTCCTGCCCACGCTCTCGCTGCGGGAACTCGACGGCGTCGAGGTCACCGACCCGATCGAGGACGCGCCCAGCACCGGCTCCTCCGCCGCGTTCCGGCCCGAGGACTCCGACTTCCTCGACGCCTACAACGAGGAGCTGGAGAAGTTCAAGACCGAGCCCGAGTTCGCCGAGATCCTCGACAAGTGGGGCTTCGACCCGACCGTGGTCGACGGCGTGACGACCGAAGAGCTCTGCGCGGTGGACGGCTGACCCCGCCCGATGGAGGCGATCGTCGACTTCCTGCCGCTCATCCGGCAGGGGTTCATCACCACCGTCCAGGTGACGGTCCTCGGGGCGCTGCTCGCCCTGGTCGTGGCGTTCGCGCTGGGGCTCGCCCGGCTGTCGACGCACCGCTGGCTGCGCTGGTCGGCGGCGTGCATCGTGGAGTTCCTCCGCGGCACGTCGCTGGTCGTGCAGTTGTTCTGGCTGTTCTACGCCCTGCCGTTCTTCGGGTTCCAGCTCACCGCCCTGTTCGCGGGCGTGCTGGCGCTCGGCCTCAACGAGGGGGCCTACGCCTCCGAGGTGGTGCGCGGCTCCATCGCGTCGCGGCCCCGGGGACAGACCGAGGCGGCCATCGCGCTCAACATGACGCCCGCCCACCGGATGCGCCGCATCCTGCTGCCGCAGTCCCTCCCCGCGATGCTGCCGCCCATGGGCAACGTCATGGTGGACCTGCTCAAGAACAGCTCGCTCGTCTCGATGGTGACGGTCGCCGACCTCACCTTCAACGCCGGACTCATCCGGTCCTCCACCGGCGAGACGGCGCTCATCTACGGCATCATCCTGGTCCTGTACTTCGTGCTCAGCCTGGTGATCTCCGCGATCGTCGCGCTGCTCGAGCGGCGCTTCTCGCCGACGCGTGAGAAGCGGCCGCTGATCACCGCGCTCACCGGCCGGATGCAGGGGGTGAGCTGATGATCTGGGACACCTCCTTCGCGCTGCGGATCCTGCCGGACCTGCTCCGGGGCCTGGTCACCACCGTCCAGATCACCTTCGCCGGCATGGCGATCGCGGCCGTGCTCGGCCTCGTCGTGGCGGTCTTCCGCTACCTGCGCATCCCCGTCCTCTCGCAGGTGCTGAGCTTCCTCGTCTACTTTGTCCGCGGCACCCCGCTGCTCGTCCAGGCGTTCTTCGTCTTCTACGTGCTCCCCGAGTACGGCATCACCATGTCGGCGCTGCTCACCGGCATCATCGTCATCGGGATCAACTACAGCGCCTACACCGCGGAGGTCTACCGGTCCGGGATCGAGGGCATCGCCGTCGGGCAGTGGGAGGCGGCCATGGCCCTCAACCTCCCCCGCGGCCGGACGTGGACGCGGATCGTCCTGCCGCAGGCCGTCCGCCGCGTCGTGCCCATGCTCGGCAACTACCTCATCCAGATGTTCAAGGACTCGGCCATCCTCTCGGCGATCACCGTCTACGAGCTCATGTCGGTGGCCCGGGCAATCGGCCAGTCCGAGTTCCGCTACATCGAACCGTTCACGATCGCGGCGATCCTCTTCCTCATCGTCAGCGTCCCGTGCACCCTCGTCCTGCGTCGATTGGAGATCCGCTATGGCACCGTCCACTGAGCCCGGGCCCGGGCCGGCCGCGAGCGCCGGGTCCGGATCCGGTGCCGAGCCGATGGTCCGGTTCGAGAAGGTGAGCAAGAACTGGGGCGAGAACCACGTGCTCCGCGAGCTCGACTTCACGGTGGACAAGGGCGAGAAGATCTCGATCATCGGCCCGTCCGGGTCCGGCAAGACCACCATCCTGCGCGTGCTCATGACGCTCGAGTACCCCACGTCCGGCCGGGTGCTCGTCGAGGGCGACGAACTGTGGAACACCTCCGGCGCCCGCAAGCGGCCGCGGGAGACCAAGCGGATGCGGCAGATCCGCAGCCGCATCGGGATGGTCTTCCAGCAGTTCAACCTGTTCCCCCACATGACGGCCCTGGAGAACGTCATGGAGGCGCCGGTCCACGTCCTGGGCAAGGACAAGGCGACGGCGAGGCGGGAGGCCGAGGAGCTGCTGGCCCTGGTGGGCCTGGCGGACCACTCGGCCAAGAAGCCGCCGCAGCTCTCGGGCGGTCAGCAGCAGCGCGTGGCGATCGCCCGCGCCATGGCCACCAAGCCGGACATCATGCTGTTCGACGAGCCCACGTCCGCGCTCGACCCGGAGCTCGTCGGCGAGGTGCTCAAGGTGATCCGCGACCTGGCCGAGGACTCGTCCATGACCATGCTCATGGTGACGCACGAGATGAACTTCGCCCGCGAGATCTCCGACCGCGTGGTGATGTTCGACGGCGGCGTCTCCGTGGAGTCCGCGCCGCCCGCGCAGTTCTTCGACGCGCCCGAGCACGAGCGGACCAAGCGGTTCCTCGGCGCGATCCAGGGCTACTGAGCGGGCCGGACGCGGTCGTCGGGCCGCGCCGGCACCGCCGTCACGACGTGAGGTGCAGCCCGTTCTTCATCCCCCAGGCGACGGCCTGGGGGCGGGTCGTCACGCCGATCTTGCGATAGGCCTCGCGGATGTAGGTCTTGACCGTGTTCGGCGAGAGGTAGCAGGAGGTCGCGATCTCGTCGTTGGACCGGCCCTGGACGATGAGCGCGAGCATCTCCGACTCCCGCGGGGTCAGGCCCACGTCCGCGGCCGGCCAGCGCCCCGTCGCCGCGGCGTCGTTCCCGAGCAGCGTGACGCGCTCGCCGCGCGCGACCTGCTCGATGCCCTCGACCAATTGCTCCCCGGGGAGCGATTTGGCCAGGAACCCACTCGCACCGGTCGCGAGCGTGTCCGCCACCGCGGCGGGATCGGTGATGAAGGAGTAGACGGCGACCGCCCCGATGTGGGGGTCGCTCGCCATGGTGGCCAGGCGCGGCTGCCAGTCCTGCGGGGCGGCGAAGGTGTCGAACAGCGCCACGTCCACCGGCTCGTCGGCGGTCGAGCCGGTCTCGGTCTCCACCACGAGGACGCGGTCGGAGTACGGCGCCAGTAGCGCGCGCACGCCGGCCACGACGACGGAGTAGTCGTTGACCACGGAGACTCTGAGCGGCACCGATCCAACGTAGCAGTTCGGGCACCCACCCCTGGGGGTGTACCGCGTCACTCTCCCCGGTCGGAACAGTGGAGGAAGACGGGAGGAGTGTGTGATGCAGCGGACGGTGGCGACCAGCCTCGAGGAACGATGGGACTGGGCCGACCACGGCGCGTGCACCGCCCTGCCGGACCTGTTCTACAACGCCGAGGACGAGTCCAAGGGGGTGCGCCGGCGCAAGGAGGAGGCCGCCAAGCGCATCTGCGGCCGATGCCCGGTGGTGGAGCAGTGCCGCCACCACGCCATGGCCAACCGCGAGCTCTACGGCGTCTGGGGCGGGCTCTCCGAGAACGAACGGCACCGCCTCGCCGGCCGCCAGCGCACCGGCTGACCACCCTCCGA